>CAYRPT010000019.1:0-15004 GCA_964425895.1 uncultured Solibacteraceae bacterium
GGGTTTGGGTTCTTGGAACAAACGATTACGGCTGATTGTTGACCGAAACAACCTGGACGCTTTTGGTGCGCGCTTCTACAAGTTTGAACAGCTCCATACTCCACGAATGGTATTGCCGCAGTCTTTCCCGGTTGGGTGCGTAGTGTTGCCCTGCGTGATGGGCGTCATCGACCGTGATAAACATCGAATGAATATTGGCCACTAACTTGGACTCAACCCCGCATGTCAAGAGGATCGTGCGAACCGATTTAGCATTGAGGGTATGCGGACTCTTGTCAGTGCCGGTCACGAGCCAATAGAGCTTGGAGGTCAACTGGTGGACCGCGTGCCGCAGCTCCTGTTCCGCTTGCTGGAGCCGCGTCTGATCAGCGGTCTTGTCGTTCGCAATGGCGAGAACAATGTCTAACCGATGCTTGGGTTCGGCCCACGCGATCTCTTTAATAACCGGTCCATCGCTAACGAACCCGGAGATTTCGTAATAGATGCCGCCAAGGTGCTCGCACCTCTGGCGCACCGACTTGATCCACTGGTCGTTGTGGGACAGGAGAACGACCTGCTTACCGCGGGAGACGAGTTCCTGAATCACGGTGCCGAACTGGATTTCGTGATCTTTATCCCAAGACTGGATCGGGTCGTCGATGATCAGGAAATCAAAGAGAGGCTTGCCCTTAAGATTAGTGGCGATGCTGATACAGAGCCCGAGGGCGTTGAGTTTGGATTCGCTGAGCGAGGATACGGCACTAACGAGTTGTTTGCCGTACGATTCGGCGTTGATCTGGACTCGCCCGCCTTGGGCAGTACGCTTCATGTCGAAACCGGAAAAATGCACGTCGGGATCGCCCGTGGTTCTGATCCGTCCGTACCACTCCGTCACGTCGGCGGCAAGCTCGCCGGAGATAACCTTGAGCATCGTTCCCGTAACGTATGCGTCGACGGATGGGCACAACGTCTTCGTGAGGCTGTCTAGCACATTGTTGACCTTGGCCACCTTCTCAATAAGGGACTGTTTCTCGAGGATCTCAATTAGGATGGCGAGCACTTGCGTCCCGGCGACCGTCTCCACTTCAGCCTGGAGGACCTGCGTAGCCGCAGCGATATTCTCGCTATGCTGGGCGATCACCTCGCGCAGTCGCACCGCCTTACCAACGAACTCAACAATTCCGGTTGCGAGGGCCTCCGCGTCCGCCGCCTGCTCGGTCGAATCGGTGAGTGATTGGGTAACCCTCTCGAAGGCTGGTTTGAGGGCGCTGTCGGCGGCCACAAAGTCCGCATGAGCAAGCTTCACCGCCGCGTGGGCGGCCGCAAGCCGCTGCCAGTGGTCGGCGTGCTTCGGCAGTAGGATCTGTTCGACCTGCGGCAAGACTGCCTCAGCTTCGATGAATGACGTGATCGGCTGGATCTGCCGTTTGTAATAGTCCTTCAATTGGTCGCGCAGGGCGGCTAGGGTTTCCTGAAGCTTCGTCCGCAATGCTTCCAGTTCACCGTACTCGCGTTGTTCAGCCAACGCCTCCGCGTGGCTCTGCTGAACGTGCGCCAGGACGCTGCTGGTGATCGGCTGGGTACAGAACGGGCAAGTGACTGCATCAGATTCCGCCAGCTTCAGGCCGATGCCCAGGAACTGAGCCCGGTCAAGTACCGCCTGGACGGATTTCAGGGCCGCCAGCGCCGCGTATTCTTCTATGAAATCGGTGCCGAGCGCGACTGCCAGGGTGGCTTCTTCGCGCTGGAACTCCTGGGCTTGCGCCGCCGAGTAAGGTGTCAGAGCCACCGGCTTGCTGAGCACCTTGGCCGTGGCTGCATCGCGAGTGTTCTTGAGTTCTGCCAGAAGCTCGGTATCCGCAGTCCCCTTGGGAACATGCTTCTTTGCAGCCAGCCGAACGGCCGCCAGCAGCTTTTCGGTCTCGGAAGGACCCGACTTCTTGAGCTTGGTAAAGGCCTTGGCGATTGTCGTTAGGGTCGGAGCGGCGGCAACGCGCGCCTCGACAAGCGCCACCTCCTCCTGTGCTGCCGCCACGCGAGGCGGAATCGGGGGGCGAGTACAAAACGCCACCAAGTCCCGTCGTAGATTACTGAGCTCATCGAACCCAAGCAAGGCCGCAAACCCGCTGAACCGGTCTATGGGTGTCGCTAACAGGAGATGCTTGAGGGCATGCTGGAGTATGAACGGTTTGGCCGCCAGTTTCAGTTCATCCTCAAACGGCCACCGGGCCACAGGCTTACCGTCGAAGAACCGCGCGATTCCGTCATCTTTCAGTTCCGCTCGCAGCTTGTGTTCCGTTCCGCCACCGTCGATGACGAGTTCGACAAACGGGTTCGTGGTCTCCGGCAGGTGGCAGTTCCGGTACGAGCCCTTGTATTCGTCCTTGGAAGGCGCGGCTTCGAGCTTCGAGGTAGTCCCGTACAGCAGCCACTCGCAGGCCTCAGAGATGCTGGTCTTGCCGTGGCTGTTGGGCGCAGAAATCAGCGTCAGCCTGGGATGAACAGCTATCGATTGGCGAACGTTGAACCCCCGAAATCCCAGGACGGTGATCTCCTTAAGCTTCATCGATGATCTCCTCCAGGATTCGGCCGAGTTCTGACTCAACCCCCTCTACCGTTTGCTTCACTTTGTACGCCCGCAGTAGCCGTACGTGGATCTGATCCGTCGTCGCCTCGATTAATGCAGCCAGATGCTCCGTTCGGCTTGAGAGCGGCGCTGGCACCGATGCAGGTTGTTGGGGAGAGGGATCAGACATAGTAGCCCTCTTGTCAAACCCGTTACCTTGCTCCTTGACTTAGGCCCAGAGAAATAAGCGCTTCAGGACGCCGGGTTCCGACCGGAGGACAGCAGAAACCAACCATTCAGGGTTTTAATGTATTATAGCGCTTTTTCACGGTGGGCCACGAAGAACACGGCCGCATCCCCAGGCCGTCCACTATGGCGTTGTTGGCGGTTGAGCGGCGAGGATTTCAGCAGCTACAAATCTACCTACAGGGATTTTCGCGCGCCCAAGAAATGCTCGTAAGTATTTGGTCCTATTGGCCTGGGCGGGCAGATTCGAACTGCCGACCCCCTGCGCCCAAGACAGGTGCGCTACCAGACTGCGCTACGCCCCGACTTCCTTCGCTTCTTTGCGGGCCGCGAGAGTGAGTCACCACCGCGTTTGCTCCGCAATCTCGTTGATGGCGTGCTGGATCCGCGCCCCTCGCCCCGTCGCCGGGCTCCACCCCGCGCCACCATCGAAGCGGAGGGTGCTTCTTCTCATACCCGGGCCGCGGCTCGCCCCGCAACCCGGACGCACGCCCCCAATTTGCTGAAAAAACAGTATGTTCTCCTTCGCGCGAAATAAAATCCGCGATTCGCCGCCCCCGGCGCCGCCGGGCTGGCGGCTTCCGGCCCTCCGCCGGTCGCCATGTCGATCCAGACGCCGGTCGCCGGACCGCCTCGCCCGCTGCGGCGCCCGTCACGGCACGTCCCCAACCCGCTGAAAATACAATATGTTCTCCTCCGCGCAAAATAAAATTCGGGGTCTCCCGGACGTATTAGCCTGTCACTCGCCTCCCGGCCACTCACCAGGTCGGCTCCGCCGACGCTCCGGCGTTGGCGGCATCGTTCCCAGCGGGCCCCGAGGTTTGGCCCCGGCTCGCCTCGACGGCGAGCAGTCCCAGCAGACCGAGGCCCAAAAGGGCGATCAGGCGGGGCACAACCGCCGCCGTCGCCTCGTTATACGCCACGGGCGCCGTCAGCAGCAGGAACGCGGTGAGGCGCTGCGCCCGGCCGCGCGCGCCATGGAGGGCTAGCAGGGCCGCCGGGAGCAGCAGCGCGGCGTCGGCGAAGTAGGCGTGACGGCTCACGAGCAGCCCGCCGGTCAACATCGCCGCGATTCCGTTGGTTATTGAATTGCCCCGGGCCACGAACCAAACCGCCCCGGCTACCAACAGACCGATGCCTGCTTCGGCCGCCCACCCCTGCGGCACCCCGGCCAACAGCCCGTGGAGGTTCGGCATTCCGGTCGCGCGGGGCGAGAACGCCGGGTCGGTGGCGGAGCTGAGAAATCGTGACGGCCAAGCCGCTCCGGCGGCCAGAAACGAGACGAGCAGGAGCACGATCGCGCCGGCGGTCAGGCCCTGGGCGAGGCGCCATTCCCGCCGGGCCGCGAACCAGACCGGCGCCAGCAGAAAGAGGTGGAACTTGACGGCGCACAAGCTCGCCATCAGCCCGGCCGCGAACGGCCGCCCGCGGCGATGGAGAGAAACCGCCGCGGCCAGGAACAACAGAACGAAGGGGATGTCCTGCCCGTTTCCAATGGCGGTGAAGACCGGCAGCGACAGCATCGAGAACGCCAGTGTGACCGCGAAGCGTGGAGGGCGCCACAGGGCGATGTAACCCGCGAAGGCGGCGGCATTCAGGATCAACCAGGTCCGCCACGCCGACGGGTAGGAGAGCCGGGTCAGCGGCCAAACCAGGACCGCATGGAACGGTGGACGCACGTAGCCGTGCTCGGGCGACCAGGCGCCGGCGACCGCCGCGGAGACCTCGTGCAAACGGCGGGCATCATACAGTTCTCCGCTTTCGAGCAGGTGCGCGCCCGCGTAGAACGTGAGGAAATCATTGGCGCCGCTCTCGAGGACGTCCCCCGCGGCCGCCAGGGCCAGTATCATCAGCAGCAGCCCACCGAGAGCTACACTTACGAGGACGATGGAGTCTTTCATGGTGGGCTAGCGTAGCATCGCTGGGGGCGGCCGCCGCCTCCGGGTCACGCCGGTCCGGCGCGCCGAACGGCCGGCTACTCGCCCGAGACGTCGTCCAGGCGCTCCGGGCCCCGCGGAACGCGGTTGACAAGTTGGTTCGGTTTGCCGTGGCGCTTGCGCAATTCGAAAGCGTCGTAGAGGAGCCCGCGGGCCGTCCGCGCTTCGTAGCTCAGGCGGTCACCGGCAATCCGCACGACTTGAAAGAGCTGCGTCCGCTCGGCGGCGCGCTCCATCCAACCGGCGCGCTCCAGGTCATACATCTTCGGGCCGGAGACGGACACGACGTAGACGGTTCCGTGCTCTCCGGCCTGCGTGTTCACGCCGGAGATGAGATTGCTGCGCGCATAGGTGTGGTCGTGTCCCTGAAGGACAAGGTCCACCTGGTGCTTGTCGAAAACGGGCTGCCAGGTCTCGCGCAGCTCCTTGTTGTCCCGTCCGCGTGCGGCCGAGAAGAGGGGATGGTGGAAGCTCAGAACGGTCCAACGGTTCGGGTTGTCGCTCAAGATCGTGTCGAGCCACTGCGCCTGCTCGGCGCGCTGCTCATTCGAGTTCAGCGACACAATCCGTACGCCCTGGACATCCACGTAGTAGCAGCTCTCTTCCAGGCCGGCCGGGCCGTTCTCCGGCAGGGCGAACTGCGGCCGCCAATGCCGGGTCAACGCCCGTCCGCTGTTTCCGTCGTTGCTGTATTCGTGATTGCCGGGCGCCGGGAGAGAGGGGATCGAGCGGTTGATCCAGCCGGCGGCGCGCGACCATTCGCCCCACTCGGCGTCGCGGCTGCCGCGATTGACCAGGTCGCCGGCGTGAATGATGAAGTGCGCTTCCGGCGCCTTCATGAAACCCATTCGGATGAGACGCGACCAGTGCTCGTAGATATCGTTTTGAGCATCGCCGACGTACAGGAACGTCAGCGGGGCGGCCTCGGCGCCGGCGGTGCGAAACTGGTTCCACTCGCTCCAGTTCCGCCCGTCGCCCACCCGGTAAGCGTACATCGTATCCGGTTCCAGACCGTCGAACCGCGCCGTGTGATAGAGCGCCTGGCTCAGGTCGGACTCGAGCAACTGCGAGGTCGCCTCAACCTTCACGGCGTCGCGCGTGAAGTCCGGTCCGTCGCCGGCGACGGCGATCTGAGCCACGGGAGAATCGACACCGGCGCTGGTGCGCCAGGTGACGGACTGGCTTCGGGCGGGGTCCCCGGACCAGGTCAGGATGATGCGGTCGGGAATGGGCGTCGGGCGGTGCAGCTCGGCCGGCGGCACTTTGCCTTCTTCCGCCGTCGACACCGACAGATACGCGGCGCCCGCCGCACCGAGGAACAGGGCCATCAGCACGGCACGAAGACCGCCCTTGGTGTAAGTAATCTTCACGTGTTACCGTTCTCCTTTGTTGACGGTCCGGCGGCGAAGGCCCGGCGCCTCTTTTTTAGATGATAACCGCCCCCCCAAGAATCAGGTATTGCTTCGTTAAAGTTCAATGAGATAATGGCGTTGACCGGCCGAAGCACGATGGCCGGCGGGAGGACTATTGTGAGCCTGCATATTGGAGCCCGGGCGGTTTCCGACAAGCTGATTATCGACCTGGTGGGACGCGTCACGCTCGGGGAGGCGACCGGCAAGCTGCGGGAAACCATTCGCGACGCGGTCGTCCGCGGCGAAAAGAAGATCATCCTTAACCTGAAGGATCTGGACTACATGGACAGCGCCGGTCTGGGTGAACTCGTCGGCGCGTATACGACCGTGACGAACTCGGGGGGACGCCTCAAGATGCTGAATGTTCAAGGACGGGCCCTTGATCTCATGCAAGTGACCCGGCTCATGACCCTGTTCGAGTTCTTCGATGACGAAGCGGCGGCGCTCGCCAGCTTCAACTGAGGGAAGTGGGTTCGCAACCTCCGGTTGTAGCCGCCCCAGGCGGGGTGCCGACCGGGCGCAAGCCACGCCGACATGGCTGGTCAACTGCTGATCACCAATCTTGAGGGAGAGCGGATTCCGCATCCGCTGGAAGGTGATCTGATTTCCCTCGGCCGGGCCAGGGACAACCACCTCGCCTATCCGGAAGACTCCGGACTCTCGCGCCACCACTTGGTCTTCGAGCGGACGGGAGCCGAATGGCATGTCCGGGACCTCGGCAGCAAGAACGGCACCATGGTGAACGACGAGCGCATCACCGGCCGGGTGCGTGTCCGGCCCGGCGACCGCGTCCGCGCCAGCCGCATCACCCTGGTGATCGAGCCTCAGGCCGCTGATCCGTTCGTGGGCACGGTGGTCTTCGACGCCTCCAGGCCGCAAGTTGAGCGGCCTCCCGCGCATACAGTGACGCTGGGGCAGTTGGTGGGCGCGGAACGGCCGGTCGACGCCAGGGACGAACCGAGCACGCAGTGGGCCGACCCGGTGACGGTCCTGCTGCGGGCCGGACGCGAACTGGTGGTCCGCAAACCGGTGGAGGAGCTGTTCGACGACATCCTCAAGCTGTCGCTCGAAGCCGTGGGCGCCAGCCGCGGCGTGTTGATGCTGCTCGACGGCGACGATCTGCGAGTCCGGGCGCTCCGGGGCACGGAGTTTCACATCAGTTCGACGGTGCGGGACCGGGTGATGAAGGACCGCACCTCGCTGCTGGTGGGCGACGTTCGAGGCGATGAGCTGCTCCGCGATCAGCGCAGTATCGTCATGCAGCAGGTTCATTCCTTGATGGCCGTCCCCTTGCAGACCGACGAGCGCGTGCTGGGGCTCATTTACGTCGACTCGCCCCACCTGTGGAGGCAGTTCACGCCGGCGGACCTGAACCTTCTCACGGTGATGGCCAACGTGGCGGCCATGCGCCTGGAGCGGGAGCGGCTCACCGAAATCGAGGAGCAGCGGCGGGTCATGGAGCGGGAGCTCGAACAGGCGGCGGAGATCCAGCGGCAGCTCCTGCCTTCTACCGCGCCGCTGGTCGCGGGATGGGAGCTGGCCGGGTACAACGTCCCGTGTTACGGTGTTGGCGGCGACTACTACGACTTCATCCGGATCTCCAACGGCAACGTCGTCGTGGCGTTGGGAGACGTGGCCGGCAAAGGGTTGCCGGCATCGCTCCTCATGGTGAACCTTCAGGCGCGAGTGCAGTTGCTGTCGGAACGGTTCGGCGGGCCGGCCGAAACGGTGACCGTGCTCAACCGGACGCTGCACGCCGTCACGCCCACGAACCGGTTTGTCACCTTCTTCCTGTGCGAGATCAACCCTGACACGGGCGAGCTCGTCTACTGCAACGCGGGACACAACCCTCCCTATCTGGTCCGCGCGGACGGTTCGGTGGAGCAGCTTTCGGCCGGCGGAACCGTACTCGGAATCCTGCCGTCACTGGCGTTCGAAGACCGGCGGACTTTCATGGGGCCCGGCGACGTCCTGGTCATCTACAGCGATGGAGTAACGGAAGCGGTCAACGATGAGGACGAGGAATTCGGAGAGGAGCGGCTGGCGGAGATCCTCCTGAACCACCGGCACTCCGGCGCCCGGGAACTCATCGGAATTCTATGTGATCATTTGCGGGAGTTCAGTTTTTGCACCCGCCCCGCCGACGACGTCACGATTGTCGCGGTCCGGCGAACGGACGGGCCGGAGGCTAACGGCTGGAGTGGGCCGTGAGCTCGATGACGTCCTCGGCGGCCTTCGCGTAGCCGGGCAGGCGATAGCCCCGGCCGCGATTCGCCTGGACCAGCGTGAGCACATAGTTTCCGGCCTGCTCCGCGAACAGCAGGCGGGGTTTCCCCTTGGCGTCGAGGGGTTCGGCGTTGGCCGCCTGAACCACGGCGCAGCGAGCGCCGTTCTCGCAGACGCGCAACAGGTTCCACCGCAGGTCCTTCTGGATAACGTAATCGCCCGCGGGCAGGCGCTCGCCGGCTGCCAGGAAGGTGAAGGGGATCTTCACGGCCACTTCATCCGCTTCGGCGCCCGATAGCGCGCCGGCCAACCCATTCAGGCCCTGGCCCGATAGACCGGCCACGAAGATCATCAGGATGGAGCACAGCAGCAGGCACTTCATAGAGTCCCCTCCATGGAACAGTTCACGGCTGCGAACGAGAACCGGGTACCCATTTGGATACACCAAGTTACTAACAGTATAGATCGAAATGATCTACAAGATGTTACAAATCTTTCGCGCCGGGCTGAATTTCTGTCACCGGCGCCACGCCACCACGCAGGCGTGGTGGCGGCGATCCAGGTCGCAGCGGAACCCGTGGCGCTCCAGGTCGTCCATCGAGCGGCCCAGCGTATAGAGCGACGATGCTTTCTCGGGGTGTACTTCCACCTTGAGACACCGCACGCGGCGCAGCCACGGGCCGGCCTGCGCCAGGACCTCCCGCTCGGCGCCTTCGATGTCCATCTTGACGTAATCGACATCGTCCACGCCCAAACGATCCAGAAGCTGGCCGACGGTGAAGGCCGGGGCCTTCCGATCGGCGGCGCCGGCGCCGACGGCGTACCCGGATTCGCGCACGCCGCCGTAAGCGACCTCTCCCGGTTCGTGCCAGACGGCCCCCCAGAGGATCTGGCAGCGCTCCCCGATGACCGCGGTGTTGCGGCGCGCCAGCTCGCAGTTGGCGGGATCCAGTTCCACGCCGAGGATCCTCGCGCCGGGGTAGCGGACGGCCAGGTGGGCCACGGTCAGGCCGATGTTGGAGCCGAGATCCAGGATGGATCGGACCGGTTCGAGATCCCGCGGGGGAAGATGGTACGCCCCAACGAAGGTGTCGTAGACGACGCCCAGGTCGGCCAGACCGGAGCGGCACCAGATGGTCTGGTCGCCGAGTTCCCGGACGCGGAGCGGCACCAGGGTCGACGCGTCGGTCGGCGCGGAGAGCCGGGTGAAGCTGAGCTGGCGGCGGACGTGTGCCAGAAAAGCGCGGCGGGACTCGGGATCGCTGAGGTGGCTCAGGGTCCGCCGGGCGGCGCGGTAGCGGATCCAGTTCAGCCGGGCGATTCTCAGCACGGGGGGCAGCGGCACGTACCATCGTACAATGGGGTTCCGGCGACGCCGGATCCACCCGTTCGTCAGCTCGGCGAAGATCGGGCGGCCGGAATCGTGCCGGCGCGATGAGAATCCTGCTCGTTCAAAACTCGTTGTATTACCCCGCGTACGGCGGCGGCAACAAGTCGAACCGCCTGCTGCTCGAGGAGATGACGAAGCGCGGGCATGAATGCCGCGTGGTGACCCGGGTGAGCGAGACGCTGGACGCGCAGCGCCTGCAAACCTTCCTGGCGGACCTGGCGAGCCGCGGCGTCGAGATCGAGTCCTCGGCCGGCGGACTGGTGGTTTTCAACCTCAACGGCGTGAGCGTACATACGGAGACCAGCGTTCACAAAGTGCGCGACCACCTGGTGCGTCAGATCGCCGAGTTCCGTCCGGATTGGACGCTGGTATCCACCGACGATCCGCTCCAGTTGTTTCTGGCGGCGGCGCTCGAGACACCCGGGGCCAAGGTGGTTTACCTGGCGCGAACGACCCTGGCGCTGCCCTTCGGGCCGGACTCGGCGATTCCCAGCACCGCCCGGGCCGAGAACTTGCGGCGCGTCTCGGGGATCGTCGCGGTGAGCGGCTACGTTCGAGACTACCTCGGGCGCCATGGCGGTCTCGAAGCCGAGGCGCTGCCGATCTCGCTGCACGGCGCCGGACCGTTTGCGAACCTGGGGCGGTTCGACCGGGGCTTCATCACGATGGTCAATCCGTGCGGCATCAAGGGCATCTCGATCTTTCTGGAGCTCGCCCGCCGCTTTCCGGCGTATCCGTTCGCCGCCGTGCCCATGTGGGGGACCAACGAGGACGATCTGAGCGCGCTCGAGGCCCTTCCGAATGTGACCCTGCTGCCCCCGGTAGAGGATATCGAGAGGCTGCTTGCCAAGTCACGGGTCCTGCTGGCGCCGTCGCTGTGCCATGACGCGAAACCGCGCATCGTGTTTGAAGCGATGTCGCGCGGCATCCCGGTGCTGGCTTCGGACACCGGCGGCGTGCGGGAGGCCATGCTGGGAGTGGATCACGTTCTGCCCGTTCGTCCGGTGGAGCGATATGAGCCCGAAATCGACAGCCGGATGGTGCCTCGGGCAATCATCCCGGATCAGGATGTCGAACCGTGGCGGAAGACGTTGAAGCGGCTGCTCACCTCCCGGGAGCACTACGAGGCGCTCTCGCGGCGGGGACATGAAGCCGCGGCGCGGCACCTTCGGGAGCTCACGGTGGAGCCGTTCGAGCGCTACCTGGAGGAACTGGGAAAGCGCACCGGCATCATGGCGGACGAGGAGCGCGCCGCCCGCCACGGCAATCCGGCGCATCTTCACGGGCTGAGCTCCGACAAACGGGCCCTGCTTTTGAAGCGGCTGAGGGGAAAGAAAGAGCCCAAACGGCGCGAGTAACCGGCAAGGTCCCGGGAAGCCGCGATGTCGGGCCGGGGCGCCGGTTTTCGCATGGATGGAATGAGGAGGGACGGGATGAGAACCTGGCACTGGGTATTGCTCGCATCGATTCTGGCCGCGGCCGGCTGCGGCGAAGACCCCGACACGCTCGGACCAATGACGCGGGATGGACGCTTGGCGCCACTGCTCGAGGGCATGGGGGAACTCCATCGCGAAGTCTCCACGAACGACGCGCTGGCGCAGAAGTTCTTCGACCAGGGGCTGGTGCTGGTCTACGCGTTCAATCACGACGAGGCGCTGCGCGCTTTTCGCGAGGCCGCCCGAATCGACCCGGACTGCGCGATGGCCTACTGGGGACAGGCAATGGCGCTGGCGCCGAACCTCAACGACCCGGCGCCCCAGGAGGACCGGGAACGCTCGGCCTACGAAGCCGTCCAGGAGGCGCGCCGGCGCGCCGCCGGGGCCACGGAGAAGGAGCGGGCGATGATCGAGGCTCTCGCGGCGCGGTATGCAGCCGGGAAGGCCGCGGAGAAGCGATCCGAGCTGAATCAGGCCTACGCCCAAGCGATGGAGAAGCTGTACGAACGCTACCCGGATGACCTCGACATCGGCGTGCTGTACGCCGACGCGGTCATGAACACCATGCCCTGGGCTTACTGGGATGAAGAGGGACGGCCCAAACCCGGCATGGAGATGGCCCTGGCGGCGCTCGAGCGCGCGCTCAAGAGCGATCCGCGGCATCCGGGCGCGAACCACGCCTACATCCACGCCGTGGAAGCGTCCCCGGATCCGGACCGGGCCGTTCCGGCGGCCGACCGTCTGGGCGGGCTTGTCCCCGGCGCCGGCCACCTGGTTCACATGCCCTCGCACATCTACATCCGCGTGGGCCGGTACGCCGACGCCACCGAGGCCAACCGGCGCGCCATCGAGACCGACGAGGATTACATCACGCAGTGCCGGGCGCAGGGCATCTACCCGGCGGCCTATTACCCGCACAACATCCACTTCATGACCGTGACCCTGGCGATGGAAGGCCGCTCCGCCGAAGCGGTCGAAGCCGCGCGCAAGGTGGCATCACGTCCCGACGGTTCCTCGTTCTGCCAGCCGGGCTTCGGATTCCCTTACCTGTTACGGGCGCAGCCGCTGTTCGCCATGGTGCGGTTCGGGCAGTGGGATGCAATCCTGGCCGAGCCGGAACCTCCGGCGGACCGCATCTTCCCGGCGGCCATCCGCCACTACGCCCGAGGTCTGGCGTTTCTTTCGCGGGAAGACGCCGCCGCGGCCGCCGCGGAGCTGGTGAAGCTGGAGGCTGCGGCGGCGCGGCCGGAGCTCGAGGAACTGAAGATCTTCGAGACGAACTCTCTCGCCGATCTCGCGGCGATCGCCCGGGAAGTGCTCGCCGGCGAGATTGCGGCCCACCAGCGACGGTTTGATGCCGCGGTCGAACATCTCCGCCAGGCGGTGAGAACCGAAGCGTCGCTCAAGTACTCCGAACCGCCGGACTGGCCGATTCCGGTGCGTCACAACCTGGGCGCTGTCCTGCTCGAAGCGGGCCGGGCCAAGGAGGCCGAGACGGTGTACCGCGAGGACCTCGACCGTCATCGGAACAACGGCTGGGCATTGGCCGGCCTCGCCCGCAGCCTTGAGATCCAGGGACGGGACGAGGAAGCGCGGAAGGCGCGCGAGGCGCTGGGAACCGTGTGGGCGCGGGCGGACGTGAAAGCCGAAGGATCGCGGTTCTAAGGCGCTAACCGCGCGGCTGGGCGCCTCCGGCGCAGAGGCCGCACGTCATTAAGGGAACATTCACGAATATTCCCTGGAGAGAGGCCGGCGCCCGCCGTGATGGATCATGCCGTGCGCGCGGCGCAGGATGCCCGCCGCGCGCCGCGCCCGCTCACGGCTCGCGCACAGTGAGGATCTGGTCCGCCGCCACGTTCTCGAGGACCTGCGTTGCGCCGCCGGGCCAGGCGATCTCCAGCCGGCTGGCCCCCGTCGCGCCGCCGAGGCCGAAATGAACACGTTTGTCGTTGGCCGAGCAGTAGCTCCCCGTGGTGGTGACAATGCCGTACTGTTCGGATCCGTCCTTCATCACCAGCCTCAGGCGGGCGCCGATCCCGTCCCGGTTGCTTTTGCTTCCCACCAAGTGGACCACCAACCAGTGATTCGCGCCGCCCGAGTTGCGCAGCACCACGGCGTCGCAGTCCTTGCAGTAGATCGCCGCGTCCAGCCAGCCGTCATTATCGAGGTCGCCGAAGGCCACGCCGCGGGAAGCGGTCGAAATCTGGAAACCAGGCCCTAGCTGCGACGACACGTCTTCGAACTTGCCCCGCACGTTCCGCATCATGAGCGGCGGCTCCAGGTACTTGAGCTCGGGCTGGGTCAGCTCGATGTTGTCCATGACATGCCCTTGGGCCACGAAGATATCCTTCCAGCCGTCGTTGTCGAAGTCGATGAGCCGCGCTCCCCAGCCGGAATGGAGTTTGGTGATGTTCTGAATGCCGGAAGGCCCTGAATGGTAGGAGAAGGCGCCGTCCTGGTTCCGGTAAAGCGAGTAGTGCTGCCGGGCCAGGGCGTTCAGGAAGATGTCCGGCCGGCCATCGTTGTCGTAATCCTGGAAGTCGGCCCCCATGCCCGCGTAGGCGCGGCCATCTTCGTCGTAGGCGATGCCGAGCACCAGGCCCAACTCCTCGAACGTGCCGTCGCCGTTGTTGCGAAACATCTGCTGCGCGGTGGCGTCGTTGGCCACCAGGATGTCCAGCCGGCCGTCGCCATCGTAATCGTTGAACGCCACACCCAGGCCTTTGCCGGGCGCGGCGGCGAACCCGCTGGCCTCGGACACGTCGGCGAAGGTGCCGTCGCCCTTGTTGCGGTACAGCAGGTGGTGGATGGCCGGAAACTCATCCGGGTGGCAGTAGGAGCGCCTTCCGGGCGCGCGGTCTCCGCACCAGATGTTGTTCTCGAAGCTCCAGTCCATGTAGCGGGCCACGACGAGGTCGAGCCAGCCATCCTGGTCAAAATCCAGAAAGCCGGAGCTCGTCGACCAGTTACCGCCCGCCACCCCCGCCGTGGCGGTCACGTCGGCGAACGTGCCGTCGCCGTTGTTGCGGTACAGGATGTTGTTCGGAAATCCGGTGACGTAAAGATCGGCGTCTCCGTCGTTATCGTAGTCACCGGCGGCGACGCCCATCCCGTAATGCTTGCCCCGCAAACCGGCCTTTTCGGTCACATCGGTGAACGTGAGATCGCCGTTGTTGCGGAACAGCCGGTCCCAGTACTTGGGATCGGTTTTGTCGGGCAGGGCGCCCTCGGGCATGGGGTCGGAGATCTTTCCGCCGTTGACGAAGAAGAGGTCCTGGTTCCCATCGCCGTCATAGTCAAGCATCGCGACGCCGCCGACCATCGATTCGACCAGGTATTTCTGGGAGGTCGGACTGGACTCACCCCGGAACCTCAAGCCGGAGGTCCTGGTGATGTCGAGATACTGCGGCAGTCCAGGGGGGGCGGTGTGGGCGCACGGCGCCGCCACGAGGACAAGCAGCCCGAGGAGGAATCGCACGGTGCGACGCTGAGCCAAAGCGTACGACAATTATAGCGAACGATGCCGGCGACACCGAGGAGCGCGGTTGCAAGGCATGGCCTTCGCCTCGCTGGGCGCACGGCGGCGGCCGCGTTGCTCCCGTGGGCAGTGGCGGCGGCGTGCCTTCTCGCGCAGGCGCCGCCTCAGGAGAGGGAAGCGCGCGCCCGCGCCCTGGTGCACGCGGGCAAACCGGCCGAGGCCGTTTCCCTCTATGAGGAATTGCTGCGCGCCGAACCGGACAATTCGACGCTCGCCGTGAATCTTCTGGTAGCCCGGTTCAAGGCGGATCAACACGAGGAGGTCGTCGCGCTCT
>CAYRPT010000020.1:0-4070 GCA_964425895.1 uncultured Solibacteraceae bacterium
TGCCTCACGCGCCAGGGCCGCCGCGTTGCCCTGTTCGAGGCCGGCCCGGAGCTTGGCGGCCTGGCGGCGGCCTGGAAGTTGGGTGACATTACCTGGGATCGTCACTACCACGTCATTCTGCTTTCCGACCGGTTCTTGCGGGGCGTGCTCGATGAACTTGGCCTGGACCGGGAGATCCAGTGGGTGCCCACCCGAACCGGCTTCTACACCGACGGGCGCCTCCACTCGATGTCGAACGTTGTCGAGTTTCTGACGTTCCCTCCCCTTGGCCTCATCGATAAGCTCCGTCTCGGCGCCACCATCTTCTTCGCCTCCCGGATCAAGGATTCGTCCCGGCTGGAGCGGATTCCCGTCGGGGAGTGGTTGCGCCGGTGGTCCGGTGGCCGCGCCTTTGAGAAGGTGTGGCTTCCGCTGTTGCGGGCGAAGCTCGGGGAGAACCATCGCCTCACCTCGGCCGCTTTCATCTGGGCCATCATCGCCCGGCTCTACGCCGCCCGCCGCGCGGGTTTCAAGCAGGAGATGTTCGGATACGTGCCGGGCGGCTACGCCCGGATCCTCGCGCGCTACGCGGATCGCCTGCGGGAGGAGGGTATCGAAATCCATACCAGCCGGCCGGCGGAGACGATTCGTTCCGCACCCGATGATCGCGTGGTAGTGCGGTTTCGCGACGGCTCCGAGCGGACCTTCGACCGCGTCGTCGCCACTATGCCCGCGCCGGTCGCGGCCCGCGTTTGCCCTCAGCTCTCCAGCCGTGAGCGATCCTGGCTCGAGAATGTCCGCTACATGGGGGTGCTCTGCGCATCTCTGCTCCTGCGCAAGCCCCTGGCGGGGTACTATGTCACGAACATCACCGAGCCGTGGGTCCCGTTCACGGCGGTGATCGAGATGTCCAGCCTGGTCGACCGGGCGCAGTTTGGGGGCAATCACCTGGTCTATCTGCCCAAGTACATGCCCCCGGACGACCCGGCTTTTGACTTGCCGGACGAAGAGATCCGGGCGGCGTTCGTCGGGGCTCTGCAACGGATGCACGGCCATGTTGCCGAGGAAGACATACTGAGCTTTCAGGTCTCCCGGACGCGTTACGTGCTCCCGCTCGCCACGCTGAACTACACCGCCAACCTTCCTCCGATGGAGACCTCGGTCCGGGGCTTGTACATCGTGAACTCCGCCCACATCGTGAATGGGACGTTGAACGTGAATGAGACTCTTCAGCTCGCTGAGCGGGCGGCCGCGCGGCTGCTCGCAGGCGAGACGGCGCGGACCGAAGTGGAGGTGAGCGCGTGACGGCAGAGAAGCCGATCGGCAGCCTGTCAATGGATCTGGACAATCTGTGGTCCTATCTCAAGACACACGGAGATCCCGGGTGGACTTCGTTTCCCTCCTACCTCGACGTCGTCATACCGCGTGTTCTCAAGGTGCTGGAAGAACTCGGGCTGAAGATCACTTTCTTTGTAGTGGGTCAGGATGCTGCGCTCCCGAAGAATCGGGAGGCCTTGTCTCGGATTCCGGCCGCCGGCCACGAAGTGGCCAACCATTCCTTCCACCACGAGCCCTGGCTTCACCTCTATCCCGCGGCCAAGATCGAGGAAGAGTTCGAGCGCGCCGAAGAAGCGATTGAATCGGCTACCGGCTGGGAACCGATCGGATTTCGCGGCCCGGGCTTCAGTTTCTCCGGCAACACCTTGCGCGCCATGATGCGCCGCGGCTACCATTACGACGCCTCGACGTTTCCGACGTTTCTGGGTCCGCTCGCCCGGACTTATTACTTCTTGACGACCAGGCTGAGCCCGGAGGAGATGGAGAAGAGGAAACGCCTGTTCGGCAAGTTCTCCGAGGGATTTCGTCCTTTAAAGCCGTACCGTTGGCGGGATGACGGCCGGCGCCTTATTGAGATTCCGGTCACGACCCTGCCCGGGTTGAAGCTGCCGATCCATGTGAGCTACGTCTTGTACGCGGGCGGCTTCTCGAAGAACCTGGCCTTGACCTACTTCCGGACGGCCCTGCGCCTCTGCCGCCATCGTGGGGTGCCGGTGTCGCTGTTGCTCCATCCTCTCGACTTCCTCGGCAGCGATGACGTCTCGGAATTGGCTTTCTTCCCGGCCATGAAACAGCCGGCGGCCGCCAAGGTCGAGCTTACCCGGCGGGTCATCGAGGAGTTCCGGCGGCGTTATAACGTCGTTTCGATGGCGGAGCATGCGGCCGTCCTGGCGCGCAGCGGCTGGATCCGTGAAGTTCCCGTTCCTCCGGAAGAGGCCGGACCGCTGGAGGCCGAAGCAACAGCCGCGGGGGGAGTGTAATCGGGATGCCTGAAGGAGAGAAGATGGCTTCCCCTAATGTGGACGTCCAGGCGCCCCGCAAGCCCGCGGCATCCCTCGCGAGTTGGGGCCGGGCGCTACGCCCCCACCAGTGGGTGAAGAATTTCCTGGTCTTCGGCGCCCTGATCTTCTCGCGGTCGCTCTTTGACCCGGCGGCGATCTGGAATAGCGGTCTGGCCTTCGTTGCGTTCTGCTGCGCGAGCGGCGCCGCCTACCTGTGGAATGACCTCCGCGACGCGGCGTCGGACCGCGAGCATCCGGTGAAACGGCTCCGGCCGATCGCTTCCGGGGAGATATCGTTGCCGGCAGCGGGCGCGGCTATGGCTGTGTTGGCCGTCACCGGCGTCCTCGTCAGCCTCGCTCTGCCGCCGGCGTTTCAGGCGGCGCTCGGCGCCTACCTGGCGCTGAACGCGGGCTACTCCCTCGGCCTGAAGCGGGTCGTGATCCTGGACGTGATGCTGGTCGCGATGGGATTCGTGTTGCGCGCCGTGGCCGGCGCAGCGGCGATTGAGGTGGAAGCCTCACCCTGGCTCATCCTGTGCACGCTGATGCTGTCCCTCCTGGTGAGTTTCGGCAAGCGGCGCCAGGAGCTGCATCTCATGGGCGGCGGCGCTGGCAACCATCGCGCGACCTTGAAGGAATACTCGGTGGCGACGCTCGAGATGATGATGACCGTCTCCGCCGGCGCCGCCATCGTTTGCTATTCCCTCTACACGATGGCCGACGAGACCGGGGCGCGCTTCGGGTCAACGAATCTTGTTTATACGACTCCGATCGTGCTGTTTGCGGTTTTTCGCTATCTCCTCCGCGTCTTCCAGCACCGCGAGGGAGGCGACCCCGCCAGGCTTCTCTTGAGCGACCGGCCGCTGCTCATCGCCGTGCTGGTATGGCTAGCGGCGGTGTGTGTCATCGTGTATCGACCCCTGGCGTCCGGAGGGCAACGCTAGGAGTGGTGGCACCAGCCAACCGGAACGATCCGCCGCGCCTCCCGTGGGTCGAGCCGCTCAGGGCGTTGGCGCTGGTGGGCATTCTCTGGAACCACTTCGTGGAAGCCTTCGGCGTCTACCCGTGGTTCACCAATCCCGCCAACAACTGGCCGGACTTCGCCACCCGGATCAAGACGCTGTTTCCCCAAGCGGATTCGCTCCCTGTCGCGCTCTTTCAGTTTGTAGGTTGGCTGGGAGACAGCGGGCCCGGCGTATTCCTCTTTCTGAGCGGACTCGGACTCACTCTTGGAATGCAGTCCCATGCACGGACACCGGGCTGGATAGTGTCCTTTTACCGTCGCCGTCTGCTGCGCATCTTCCCGCTCTACATCGCCGCTCACTTCGTTGTGTTCGCCGGCGCGATTCTGGCGCGGGACCAGAGCAGTGTGCTTGCCGGGCCGCGAGCGTTCCTTAGCCTCTTCGGCATCCGATTCACCGACTCGCTGTTCTTCGCCTTCAACCCCTCCTGGTGGTTTGTCTGGCTGATTCTGCAACTGTACCTGGTCTACCCACTGCTGTTACTGCTTCTGGAGAGGATCGGGATGAAGCGATTTCTGGCGGCCTGTCTCCTGGTCACTCTTGGCGCCCGCCTGTGGGGGATTTTATATTCCTCGAGTCTGTATTACTGGATGACCGGCATGTTCTTTGGAACTCGCTTGGCCGAGTTTGCCGCCGGTATGGTTCTGGCCCGCTATCTCGGGAAGGGCGGCGTCATTCCAGGCGCACGGTGGACGGGCGGGGTGGCAGCCGCCCTCTATCTCGTGGGATT
>CAYRPT010000020.1:4080-12181 GCA_964425895.1 uncultured Solibacteraceae bacterium
GGCTGCTCGCTGACACTTCCGGCTACCCTGTTATCCAACCTTCTGATAACGCTCGGACTGACCGGACTCTTCCACATGCTTTGGACGGCGGCGCTCAGGCGCATTCCCGGCGTCGCCGCGCTCCTGGAATGGGTCGGCCGCGAATCCTATGGTGTGTTCCTCGTGCACCAGCCCTTCATCGGATGGGCGGTGTGGGGTCTGCCCGAAGCGGGAATTGCCTTGCGTCTGGCGTTGGGCGCGTCCGCCGTTCTGCTATCGTTTCCGTTGGCGTGGGCGGTGCGTAACGCTGTGGAACGGCTGCCCGGCATGGTGCGGCGGCTGTCTTCTTCGGGCGGCGGCCGTGCGTTGCCGGGCGCTGTGGCTTCTGGCCTGCTGGCGGCCTTGGCGGTGGCGGAACCGCGCCTGGCCGACGGGTGGCAGATCCAGATTCTCTACTGGTGTCTGGCGCTCGCCGTCTGGTTGCTCCTGTTTCTGGAGTTCGATCGTGGCGATCGCGGCGCGTGGTGGTATCGCTGGCTCTGTGCTTCCGCACTCGTAAGCGGCGCGATGCAACTCTTTGTCCTATCAAGGCACAGCGGGCGGATCAGCGTGGCGCTCGGAGCGGCGCTGGCCTCGTCAGTCGTCTTAATGACGGCGGTGCTCCGGCGGCCGATTCTCGGCTGGGTGACGGGGTTGCTGGCCGCGGGAATCGTATTTGCCGGCGGTGAGACCGCGCTGCGGCGTTGGACGCCCCTCGAAACCGGCGTGTGGGGCGAACTGCCGGCGCTGGAGGTCCATCCAACCCGGACCTATGCCCTGCGACCCCGGCAAACGACGCGGTTGAAATACAACAACTACGACTACGTGGTGGAAACAAACTCGCTTGGGCTCGTTGGACCGGAGATCCCCCCCACGAAGGACGGCGAACTGCGCGTTCTGGTTCTCGGGGACGCTTTCACCATGCCGGAAGGGATGAGGTGGGACCGCGCCTACCCGGCCCTGCTCGAGAAAGAACTGAACGGTTGCCGGAACTGCCCACGAGTGCGGGTGATCAATGCCGGCGTGACTGGTTATGGCCCCGCGGAGGAGTGGCCTCAACTCGCCGAACTGGGGCCTCTGCTACACCCGGATGTCGTCATCTGCCAGTTCTTCATCAACGAGTTCCAGGAAGCGTCTGTGATACCGGAAGATCGACTGGCCGAGATCGGTCTCCGCCGCCGCGAGTCGCTGCGTAGCGTGGTCCTCGGCCGCTCGCAGATGCTCGCGTGGCTACAGCGTCTGGAGATGCTGGCTCGCGAAGGGGTAACCGGCAGATCATCCGGATGGCGGCGGTGGAAGGCGCTGCTGGCGTTTTACGAAAGCGGGGACAGTGAGCTGTACAGCGATCGAAGCGTATCTGCCGTCCGCGACTACCTGCGCAAGATGCAGGATCTTTGCCGGCGAATCGATGCCCGCTTCCTGGTGTGCTTCGTCCCCGGCGCGGTTGCCGTTTCAGCGCCGTCCGACATCGCGTACTTCCCTTGGGACGTCGACCTCTCGGACCGGAGCCGCTATGACCTGAATCGACCCTTGGAAGCCCTCCTGTCGATTGCCGGGGAGACCGGGATTGCCGTGCTGGACCTGACTCCTGATTTGCGCCGGCACGTCCCCCAGCCCGTGTACTTTCCCGAATCCTGGCACTGGAATGAGTCCGGACACCAGGTGGTCGCCCGCACAATCGCGGTGGCATTAACTCAGTCCGGAGCCCTTCGGGGACACGCGGCCGCGGCTTCGGGGTCCGGGACGCCATGAGATCCGCGATCACCGGCCGCTCTGGCTGGATCGAAGGCAGTCTGCTTCGCCAACCCGAGTTGTCGCGCTTTACGGCGGCGGTCCTGCTGTTTCTCTTACTGTCTGGGGCGTTGGCCTTGCGGCTGTGGACGCTGGATACTCCCGCGCTCGACCGCACCGCCTGGAAGGAAATCGATTACATCGAGATCTCTCGCAACTACTGGCAACACGGGTTCAGGTTTTGGGAACCCGAGATCACGTGGCCGGCCGAGCCGCCAAGGGTGACGGCGATGGAGTTCCCACTGGTCCCGTACCTGGCGGCCCTCCTGTATGCGCTCTTCGGCTTTCACACCTGGACCGTCCGCCTCCTGGCGATTGTCGCTCACCTGCTGATGGCCGTCTATCTCTTCCGGCTGACAAGGCGGGAGCTTGGCGCATCTGTGGCGGTGGGGGCCGCCTGGGCGGCTTCGGTGTTCGCCTGGAGTCACGAATTCGGCCAGATGTTGTTCTCCGAGCCTCTCATGATTGCCTGCTCGGTGGGAGCGTTGTATCACTTCGCCGAATGGATTGACTTCCGGCGCACCCGGGACGCCGCGTGGTCCACGGTCTTGTTCTCCCTTGCCGTAGCGCTGAAGCTCGAACCGCTCTTCTTGCTTCTCCCCCTCTCGTATCTTGCCTTTCGCCGGTGGAGGCTCCGTGGGCCGCCATACCGCACTGCCATCCGGATGTTCGCGGTCGCGCTGATCCTGCCGGGACTGTGGTACTCCTACGCCTTTTACTTGAGCCGTACGTCGATCGACGTGTTCGGCGTGGTGCCGTTTCTCCAGGGGCACGACAAGCTCCAGACCCTCACCATGCTGTCGGACGCCGAGTGGTACCGCATCATGTTCTGGAGGATTGCGGGACTTGTCGGAGGTAAGATTGGCCTGCTCTTGCTTGCGGCCGGGGTGGCCGTCTCGTTCGCGAGGAAAGGATCGCTTTCCTTCTGGGTGTATGGGGCGAGCGTGGGCTGCTATTTCGCCATTGTGGCCGAAGGCCAGATTGACGCTCCGTACCGGCAGATGAATGCCATCCCTCCGCTCGCGGCATTCGTTGCGCTCGGCGCGGAGGGAATCGGGAGCCTGGCGTCGGCAGTCTTCCGCATGGTTTCGGGAGGGCGTCGGGTTCCGGACACGGTGACCGTCCTGGTCCTCCTCAGCCTCATCGGCCTGATTCCCCTCCGTCGCGCCGAACAAATGACTCAACGCGACCCGATGCAGCCGGTGCACGGCGGACAGTGGGAGCTTGCTCAAGTGATCCGGCGTCATGCAACGCCCGCCAGCAGGTTGATCACCGCCGGCGAATACACCATCCACCGTGGCGGCAACGACCTGAGTCCGGTGATCTACTACTACGCCGGCATGCAGGGCTGGAGCCTCCAGCGGCCCGACTGGGACGTCGAGTACGTGGCCGAATTGATCCGCCGCGGCGCGACGCACTTCGTGGCGGTAGACATGGACCGCGAGCCCGACGCTCAGCCGTTCTTGAGGTTGATGCGAGCCAGGTTCCGCCTGCTCCACCAAAGCGAGCACGGCTTTATCCTCGACGTTAGTCAGCCGCTCGCCTCGACGAATCCGGCTCCACCTTAGAGCAATGCCGAACCGGCGTCCGGCGCCATTGTTGCCTGGAATGGGAATCGAACACGAATGTCCATCCAACAACTCGTCAGTTCCGGAGTCTCGCTGCTCGATCGCCTGAACCGCGGACTCGACCGTCTCGGCTACTGGCTCCTCCTGCCATTCTCGATCTACTACTTCGCCGTGACGGTCCAGTTCGCCGCCGGCAAGTTGTTCTGGTATGACGAAATCTTCACGGTGCATCTCGCCACGCTTCCGGGTCTCGGTGATATCTGGGCTGCGCTTGCCACCGGTCTGGAGCAACTACCCCCCTTGACCCACATCATGGTCCGCTGGAGTCAAACTTCCTTCGGCATGGGGCACGTCGCCAGCCGTTTTCCGATGATTGTCGCCTTCTGGGTCATGTGTGTCTGCCTCTTCGTGATCGTCGCGAGGCGTGGCTCCTTTGCGGCGGCAGCGGTGGCGGCTATGTTTCCCTTGGCTACCAACGCCTATCTTTACGCCGCTGAGGCTCGGCCTTATGCATTGATGCTGGCGTTTGGCGCTCTCGCCTGCGTCTTCTGGATTCGGGGCCGCGACGGCAAGCGGTGGGCCGGTGCCGGGTTGGCTCTGGCTCTGGCGGCGGCGGTTTCTTCCCACTATTACGGATGCCTCTTGCTGTTGCCGTTCGGAGCGGCGCAACTGGCCGACACCTGGCGCGAGAAACGATTGCACCCCTGGCGTTGGCTCGCGATGCTGGCGGGGATCCTGTTGCCGCTGGTCGTGTATTCACCTCTGATGGCAAGCGCGTGGGAGCAGGCAGCGATCCAGCTTAACGCGAAACCCCAGTGGAGCGCCGTATTGGGGCTGTACGGCAGCCTGCTTCACTGGCAGTTGACGACATTCGTGATCGCGATGGTGGTTGGCGCATGCTGGTCGTCCGCGGACTACTTCCGGGATTCAGGTGAGATGAGCCTGTTGAGTGGCTTTGCTGCCCTGCCGATGGCGGCCGGCGCAGTGGGAATTCTTGTGACCGGTGTGCTTTATCGACAGTACGCGGTCGGCGTCGTCATCGGCTTCGCTCTCGCGCTGGGCTACGCTTTGGCCATGGACCGACTCCGGGTGGTGGCTTCTCCGCTGCTCATCGGCTTAGCCATCTTGTTTCCCTGGAATGCCACCAAGAACGCGCAACACAGCGCGACTCGTGTCCCTCCGTTCGCAGAGCAGTATTCTCAGCCAGCCGGTAACATGCAGACCATCGCAACGGTTGAAGGAGTGACCTACCTTCCGCTGTGGCACTATGCGGCCGAGAGGCTTCGCGATCGGGTCGTCTTTATAGCTGGGGAGGAGGATGTCGATACGAAAGACCTTCGCGTTTTTTCGCGTCTGTTCGGGGGCCGGATCATCGAGGTTGATGAATTTCGGGCCTCTTCCGATCGCTATCTCATCGTCGCTCGAATGGACTCCGTGGTTTCGGAGTTCGAACGGGAGCTGTCAGCCGGATTCACGCTGCGGATGATGTCGCGATTCGGCAACTACGGCCTGTTTCACATCGAACCGGGAGAGCCGGCGCATCGGACACCACCGGGGTGAAGCCCCGGCGCCCCAGCCGGGATCCCCCACCCTTTCCGATCTCGGGCCGGACCCGTCGGCGCGCGACCGTGTTTCTACCGAGCCTGCCGTCTCCCCGGAACCTGCCCGCGGCCAATGGATTTCGACGAAATACGCCGTCCGATGAGGCTGCCCAATTCACGGCGTATCAAACCTTCGGCATCAGCGGGCGCCTCCACCCGCGAACCGGGAGCAGCGCTCAACACAACTACACTGTCAATCCAGGTGAATCGATCATAGACGCCGTTGGGGCTGTCGTCGAGCACGAAGACGAAGATATACCAGCCTTGTGGGAGTTCTGCCGTGAACACCTCGCTATCCGGCAGCGGGATGAGTTTCCCCGTGGTGGACCAGAGGGCCGATGCCCCGTAAGACGACAAAGAGAACAGCCACCAGTCATGCTCGATTCCGGCAAGACCGCCCGGGCCGAGGGAGATGGAAACCCGGACTGGATCGGCCGGCGTGACCGCAAGCAACCCCGAGTTCCCATTAGCCCGGACGTTAAGTATCGGCGGCCCGGCTGCCGAAGCCAGCAAATAGGTCTTGACCTGCTGCGGCGCCGCGACGTCCATCAACGCCCCGTCGATGATGGGCGCCTCCTGTTGCGGAGTTTCAATGTGGGACAAGCGGGTGGCATTCCGGATCGCTCGGCCCGGAAGCGTCACCGCGAAGCTGGACGGCTCCGGCGACACGTTCCACAGCCGGACGACGGTGTCCGCGGGATTGTCCTCGGCCGGCTTAAGCGCCCACAGCAGAACGTGCGGATTAGTAACGCGCAGCAGCGAGAAGCTCTTCTCGGGGAACACGCTTCCGCCGCCCACGACGCCCGTCACCAGCGGATTCTGATGCTCCATGGCGAAACGCATGGCGCCCGCGGGCGAGTATCCCTGGTGCGCCACAAGCCCAAAGCGTTGCAGAAATCGGGTGTCGCCGCCCTGCGACGGCAGCCCGTTTCCGCCGTTGGCGACCTTCCCTCCAGCCAGCGCGGAGATCCGGGGAATGTCTGCGTCGAGCCCGGAAGTACTACTGCTCCCCAACTTCATGAAATAGCAATCCGCGTTGGACAGCGTCACCCCGAATCCTTGCGATCCGTCGCTGATGTCGGCGAAGTGATTCAATGTAAGCCAATCGTATCGGGCGTTGCGCTCGGCGTAGTGTCCGCCGGCGCTCAGGACCTTCGCCCGAAGAATAGCCCCCACTTCCTCGTGCCACACGTCCGGCGAGTTGACGTTGAACCCGAAGGCCCAGGTGTACGTCCCGTCAAAATTCTGCGTGATCTCGTTACGAATCTCGATGCGCGCAATGTCGCGGAACACGGTGATCCGGGTCGTATGAGCCAGCGGGCCCGTCGCGGTGGCGAGCAGGGTGGCGCTTACGGCGCCAACGTTCTCCGGCTGAAAAGTGCCCGTGCCGGGTCCCAAATCGTTCATCGCGAAGCCGCCGGTCTCGCGTACCAGTTCCCGGTCGCCGTTTTGCCGGTCGAGCCAACTGAGAATCGCGCCCCGTGGCGCCGCTGTCAGGCGGTGAAAGGCGCTATCTACCACTCCGCCGTTGATCGCCGCCGCCGGAACGAAGCTCTGCCCGGCGCCCGGTCTCACTTCGAACACTTTGTACCCGGCCGGCGGGACGTCCTTGGCGAGAATCCTCAGGTAGCGCCGGCCCTCCACGTCCACGAACTGCGAGGGCGTCTCCTGACCGGTGGCCAGATCGATGACGTGCACCGGTTCCGTTCCCTCGTAAGCCAGGTCGGCTGCATCGCTGCGCGTCCAGCCGAGCGGGTTGAAAGCGAAGAAGCGCGCCGCGGCTCCCGTCTTCACCACCCGCGCCCCGAGAGCCGCCACGGCGTCGGTTTGCAGCGCGTCGGTGTAGGCCTCGATCTCGTCCGCCAGGCGGCGCTGCCAGGCGACCCGCTTCTGCACGCCGGCCGCCCCGGTCGGAGGGCCCACCATCCCAAAATTGTGCTCCCAGAACAGGCCGAGATCCATCCACGCGGTTTCCCGCGCCGTCACGCGCCCATCCATGAAACCCGGGTCGTGCTGCGAGACGATCGCCGCCAGCGCCTCGGCGCCCCGCAGTTTCTCGACCGCACGTTTCACGCGCGCGGACACCTCCGCCAGAGAGGCGCAGTAGAGGTCCCACTCATTTCCGAAGCTGCACGACTTCGACGGAATGCTCGCCCCGTAGGTCGCCTCGAAGTCCTCGAAGAAGTCCCGCTCGTTGGAAACGATCACTTTCCGGGTCGGGTTCGTCTTGGTCTGGGCCACGGTCACGAACTGATTCGTCAGTGTTTTGAAGTCATCCCACCCCTTGCCGAACGCCCCGATGACACGATACGGATAGCGGGCCGCAAAAGCGGCGTCTCCGTCCACGTAGTCGACGACCGCCGCGGGGTCCCGGGCTTCCGCATATCCTCCCATGCCCTGATTTCCATTGAGCATCGAGTTCCACTTCATCAGCACCCGGTTGCCATCCGGCCCCACCATCCAATAAATGTCGTGCTCGCGGTCCCAGGCGGTCGGCACCTGCGTGTCGCAACCGCAGATGCCCTTCCAACTGTACTTCGCGCCGGCGCCCGCCCAGAGCGACGCCAGACCCAGCGGCAGCGTCTGATTCTCCATGGCGATGGCGATCGGGACCTGGAGGTCAAACCGCCGCTCCAGCGTACCGGCGTAGTACATGCCCCGCAGCACCGCCTCGAGCGGCGCCCCGCCGAGGCACACCACCAGCGCATTCAGCGGGAACGAGATATGCCCGTCGCGGATTCGGGCGACCAGACGGCTGAACTCGGCGGGCGTCTTGGTCTTCTCGTACGCCCAGACCCAGAAGCTGCCGTCGCAGTTCCAGCGGCTCTGATGCTCGGGCGCGTTGCCCGCGGTGGCGTCCGCCAGGTCGAGATAGTAGTCGATCATCTCGACGAAAGCCTGCTGGTACTGGGCGTCGTCCGCCGTCCAGAAGTAGTCGGTATGGTCATCCGGCGCGATGTAGATCCTCTTAGGGTCCTCCTGCGCTCTGGCCGCGGCGGCGGCGATGGCCATGTCCCGGCACAGGCGGAAAAGGCGGCGACGGGAGAAAGCCTGCTTTGAAGGTTCACTCATACGGCATCCCGCGATTCTGGAGCACGCGCAGGCGCAATCGAGTCCGCCCGC
>CAYRPT010000020.1:12191-14814 GCA_964425895.1 uncultured Solibacteraceae bacterium
CGCGATCAAGGTGTCTTTCCTCAGCATAGGGTCACCACCACCGAACCACAACCCCCAAGGGTCGTACCGGTACTCCCGATACCCAGCACTTTCGTGGCGGGTGGGGCCGGCATGGTGATTGATGCGCCGGCCCGGTTGCCTCACAATGGGCGAAGGAGGTTCAAGCTCGTGAATCGAACCGGGTTGATCGTCGTCTCCACCGCCGTGCTTCTCTTGGGCGCCTGCGGCCGTGATGCCGGACACTACCTGGCGCGAGGGAATGAATTTTACGAAGCGAAGAACTTCGCGGACGCTTCCCTCCAATACCGGAAGGCGATCCAGAAGGACCCGAACCTTGGAGAGGCCTACTACCGCCTTGGGCGCTCGGAGCTTGAACAGCGGAAGGCGGAAGAAGCCCTTCAGGCGCTCACCCGGGCAACCCAGTTGGCGCCCGATCTGCTGGAGGCGAAGACTCACCTGGCCAACCTCGCGCTAGCCATCTATGCCGGCAGCCCCCAAAGTCGCGAGGCGGCTTACGGAATCGTCGCCGCGCAGGCTGACGCCCTGCTCACCAAGGATCCGAAATCCGTCGACGGTCTCCGGTTGAGGGGCCAACTGGCCATGCTCGATCACAACCCCGGCGCTGCGGTCGAATACCTCCGCCAGGCGAACGAAATCCAGCCTGGGCAGCGCGACACCGTGCTCTCCTACGTGCAAGCCCTTATCCAGGCCGGCAAGGTCGAAGAGGGCGAGAAGCTCGGGCGCGAACTGATCGCCAAGGAGCCGGCTTTCGGAGCGATGTACGACGTGATGTACCGCTATTACGCCGCTGCGAACCGCCTCCAGGATGCCGAGGAGATACTGACGCTGCGGGTGGCGAACAACCCGAAGGACGCGGTGGCGCTTCTTCAGCTTGCCGGCCACCATTCGCGCCGGAAGGACACCGTGCGAATGAACGCCGCGCTCGATCGGATCCTGGCGAGCCCGGCCGACTTCCCCGATGGCCGCATGCAGGTCGGCGATTTCTACGCGGGAACGCTTCGCGACTGGGACCAGGCGCTGCGGCTTTACGAAGAAGGCGCCCGCGCGGACGCCGCCAAGAAAGCAGACTATCAGCGCAAGATCGCTGGCGTTCAAGCAGCGCGGGGCGATCGGGAGGCTGCCATCGGAACCCTCGAACAGGCGGTCGCCGCCCAGCCCGACGACCGGCAATCCCGGATTCTCCTGGGCGATCTGCTGGCGAGGTCGCAGACGCCGGAAGATCTCAGGAAGGCAGCCGAGAACTATAAAGCGGCTGCGGGCGCTGATGCGGTCGCCGCCGAGTTGCAATTCAAGCTAGGACGCACCTACACGGCCCTGCGCGATTTCGACAGCGCTCGGAAGCATCTCCAGGCGGCCGCCCAAGCGGGTCCGGCGTATGTGCTGCCGCGTCTGCTGCTGGCAGGCATCGCCATCCGCGAGCGCAAACCAGCCGAGGCTCTGAGCCACGCGGAACAGGCGCTCCGGATCGAGCCGGAGAACCCGCGCGCCGCGTTCTTACACGCCATCGCACTAACCCAGTCGTCGCGATTCGACGAGGCCCGCAAGGGGCTCGCCGCCCTCGAGAAACGGTTCCCCCGCTCGAATGACGTCAAGATGCAGCTTGCGCTCCTCGCGATGGCCGAGAAGAAGTACTCGGAGGCCGAGGCGCTCTTGTCCAAACTGAGCGCCGACGATCCGCGCGCGGCCGCCGCCCTCGCCGAAACCTACGTCGCGCAGCAGCAAACCGAGCGTGCGCTCGAACTCCTCCGCAAGGAAGCCGCCGAGTCCCCGGACTCTGTAATCGTGCACCGCCTGTTGGCGCGGACGCTCGCGCAGGCCGGCCGGTACGACGATTCGATCAAGGAGTATGAGGCGCTGATCGCCAGGGATCCGCAATCGGCGGCGCTGATCATGCAGCTTGGGGACGTCTACCGCCTGAAGCGAGATGTGCCCCGGGCGAAAGAGCAGTATCGTAAGGCTCAGTCGGCGGCGCCGAAGAGCCCGCTGCCCCATCTGTTCCTCGCCATGGCGGACGAGCACGAGGGAAACCTGACCGAGGCCGTCCAGGGCTATCGCCGCGTGCTCGCGATGCAGCCCGACAACCCCCTGGCGATGAACAACCTGGCGTTCGTGCTGGCGCAATCCGGAGGGAGCCTTGATGAAGCCCTCGATCTTGCGCGCCGCGCCGCCGAGCGGTATCCCGAGCAGGACAACATCCAGGACACCCTGGGATGGGTGTACTTGAAGAAAGGCATGAACGACAGCGCCCTGCAAATCTTCACGCGCCTGACGGCCCGCAACCCGGACAGCGGGATGTTCCACTATCACCTGGGCGCCGCCCATTGGGCGAAGGGAGACGCCGCCAGCGCCAAGACCGCGATTGACACCGCCCTCGCCAAGGGGCTCTCCCCCGACGACGAGCGCCAAGCCAGGGAATTGCTGAATCGCATCGGTTGAGCCCGGTTGTCTGCCAGCCAGCGCGCCGACTCCCGCTTTGGCGCTACTGTACGATCTTCCGAATGCGGGCGATCGCTTCGGCCGCGAGCGTGTAGTCTGGATCGATCTCAAGTGCCTTGGCGAAGCACTCGCGCGCCTTGTTGAACATCTCCCGGGCGAGATACAC
>CAYRPT010000021.1:0-2090 GCA_964425895.1 uncultured Solibacteraceae bacterium
ACACGTCGCCAGAGAAGGGTTATTTCTACCGGGCGGACCATTTCGAGTTCGCCAAGCAGGGTGTGCCCGCGTTCTATACCCATCACGGTGTTGAAATCACCGGCAAGCCGGAGGGTTACGGGAAGCGGAAGCGCGACGCCTTCACAGCGAACGACTATCACAAGCCGTCGGATGAAGTCCGGGAGGACTGGGACCCCGCCGGCGCGGTCGAAGATGCGCGTTTTCTGTTTGAGGTAGGTTTTGTTGTCGCCGAAATGGAGCAGTGGCCCGAGTGGAAACCCGGCGCCGAGTTCCGGGCCCGGCGCGAAGAGATGCTTCGATAAGGTGGACCGGCGCCGGTTTCTGGCTCGCGCGCTCGGCGTCCCGGCGGCCGGGGCGGTGCGAGCCGTCGGGCCGGATACTCCGCCGAACGTGGTCCTCCTGCTCGCCGGCGGGTGGCGCGCGCAGAGCTTCGACGGCGGCGAAGGGATGCGAGCGCCACACCTGGCTCGGCTGGCCGAGGACGGCGTGCGGTTCAACCGGGCCTACACCACCTGCCCGGCGCCGGCCCCCGCGCGCGCTTCGGTCCTGACAGGGCGGCTTCCCCACGCCTGCGGGGTCACACGGGACGGACAGCGCCTGCCGTTGGGGGAGAAGACGTTGGCCGAGATCCTGGTCTCCGCCGGGTACGAAACCGCCTTCGTCGGGCACTGGCGTCTGGATGGGGCGGCGACGCCGGGTTACGTTCCGCCTGGAGAGCGCCGCCAAGGCTTCGTCTATTGGGCCGCCGTCAACCGGAGCGAGCGATTGTACGACGCTCCGTACTTTCTGGACGAGCCGGGGCCGTTGACCGCCCGGGGATTCGAGCCGGCCGCACAGGCGGAACTGGCCGCAGAGTTCGTGGCCCGGAAGCGGGACCGTCCTTACTTGCTGGTCCTGTTCTGGGGAATGCCCGCGGGGCCCCGGACATCTCCGCCCCTTCGTCCGGCGGAGGCGCCCGAGTCCCTCCGCTTGCGATTCAACGTCCCGGCCGGCGGCGAGACCGAAGCCCGGCGGGAGATCGCCTTGTACCACGCGGCCGGCGCGGCGATCGACACGGCGGCGGGGCGGGTGCTCCAAGCCCTGGAAGAAGGGGGCGCAGCCGGTGAGACGATCGTCGTGTTCACCTCCGACCATGGTGAGATGCTGGGTTCGCACGGACTGGCCGGCGCAGGGGAGGCCTATGAGGAGGCGGTTCGTGTGCCCTTCGTCATTCGGTACCCGCGCGTCGCGCCGCGCGGAATGACGTTGGACATGCCCGTGTCGCTGGCCGATCTCGCGCCCACTGTGCTCGGCCTGGCGGGACTCGGGCATCCCGCGGTCCACGGCCGCAACCTGGCGCCCTTAATCCGGGGAGAACCCGCCGAACGCCCGGAGTCGGCCTATGTGGCGGGCCGGCTGGGTGAGCCCGGCGAATGGCGTATGGTAGTTCGGGGTCTCGACAAGGTGGTTGTTGATCGGCGCTTCAACGTCACACACCTGTACAATCTTGGCCAGGATCCGTACGAGATGTGGAACCTGGCTGAGGAAAAGGAGGCCCGCCGCAAGCGCGACGAGATGCAGGCGATTCTGCGGGACTGGATGCGGCGGACCGGAGACCGGATACTTCCATCGGGGTTGAAAATCCGTGAGTGATATGACACTGCGGGCCATTGGCGTGGTGCGCTCCGCGTTCCAGGAACGCCGCAGTGTGCCGCGTCTGGGCGGGAGCGCCGCCATCGAAATCTACCCGGAATACGTGGCCGGACTTCGCGGCATCGAGAAACACTCCCACTTGTGGGTCATGGTGTGGCTCGACCGGGCCGAGCGCGAGATTCTCCAGGTGATCCCGCGCGGAATCGACGAACGGACCGACGCGAACCTGCACGGTGTGTTCGCGGTCCGCTCGCCCGTGCGGCCGAATCCGATCGGACTCACCCTGGCGCGGGTGCTTCGGGCGGAGGGCGGGCGCATCGACTGCGACCGGTTGGACTTCATGGACGGTACGCCGGTGATCGACCTGAAGCCTTACTTTCTTTCGCGCGACGCGGTCTATGCGGCGCGGAACGAACAGATCGGCCGCCCGGCGGACC
>CAYRPT010000021.1:2100-14346 GCA_964425895.1 uncultured Solibacteraceae bacterium
GGACCGCGACGCCTTTCGCGAGTCGCTGTTCCTGCAAGCGGCGAACTTCCACGGCGACGGCGACGGGGATTTGGAGATGGCGGTGGATATCTATACCGGGTTCCGGGTCGATGTACTGGATTTCGCCGAACCGCGGGGGCTTCGCGTGACGGTGCCGCTGGACCGCCCGGTGCTCATCGATGCTTTTATCGGGATGACCCGCTGCACGCCGGGCCGCGGTACGCTTCAGTTCGGACCTCCAGGCCGCGTCCGGATCGAAACCGAGGGTGCGAGCCGGGAGTACACGGTGTAAGGCCCTGGCCTAACTGCGTGCCGCCGGGAGCGAGCCGAGCTGGCTCTTGCTGAGCGCTAACCGCGCGGCGGCGCGCCTGGCCGCACGTCATTGATACCAGGGAACATTCACAAATGTTCCCTGGAGAGGTATTTCGCGAGCCTCATTAATGCGGTGCGGCCGCCAGGTGACGGAGCAACCGGAGGTGGACACCGGCGCCTTCGAGGCGCGGCGAAAACCGGCGCTCGAAGCGCCGGAGCGAACGGCGCATTTCTCCGGCGACGGCCTCGAGCAGCTCCATCTCCTCGATCGCGGATGCCGGCATGAGCGTCGTCGCCCTCCACGCTTCCACCGTCGCCAGCCCGGCTTCCAGCCGGTTCAGGTCCCCTTGTTCGACGGCTTCCAGGATTCCACGGGCCAGGCCTCCGGCGGGGGTTACAGCCGGACGCGACGGTGAAGCGGTGGGGCTCATTCAATGTCTCCTCATTCTCTTATCGGCCCGCCCTTCGAAAGCTTCCGGATACACGCTTGATGGGGCGCCGGGCGCTGGTCCCCTCAAGGCGGCGCTTCGCTCGCCGATAAGTCTCGCGGAGGCGGCATTATGATTCGGCTGACACGCATAAACCACGTGCCGCTGGTCCTGAACTCCGATCTGATTGAGCACATCGAGGTTACGCCCGACACGGTCATCAGCCTGACGACGGGGCAGAAGTTCGTCGTGCTCGAAAGCGCTGAGGACGTGGTCGAGCGCATCATCGCGTTCCGGCGGGCGGTTTGCGAGTGTCCCCTCAGCGGAGTCCCCCGGGGGGCGGCGCCGCCAATCCCCGGAGAAGAAGACGACTGAACTGAGATGGCGGACAAGAGCAAGGGCGGTGGCGGACGGCCTGACGTTGCTTCGTTTGCCGGCGTTTTCATCGCGGTCGGCGGCATTGTCGGCGGGTTGATCCTCGAGGGAGGTGCGATCTCGGACATCGCCCAGTACACTGCGGCGATCATTGTGCTCGGCGGCACGGTAGGGGCCGTGCTCATCGCCACCCCCCTCCCGGTTGTGCTGGGGGCGGCGCGGCGGCTGATCTCCGTCTTCTTCGACAAGGCGGTGACGCCGGATGCGTCGATTGAAGAAATTATCGGCTACGCGACGAAAGCCCGGAAGAACGGCATCGTGTCCTTGGAGCAGGATGCCGACGCCGTGCAAGATCCGTTCCTCCGCAAAGCCTTGAACCTCGCCGTGGACGGTACCGACCTCCAGGAATTGCGCAAGATGATGGAACTTGAGATCGCGCTCGAAGAACACGAGGCCGAGGCCGAGGCCAAGGTCTTCGAGGCCGCCGGAGGGTTCGCTCCAACCATTGGGATCATTGGCGCCGTGCTGGGGTTGATCCAGGTGATGAAGAACCTCCAGAACATCGATGAAGTCGGCCATGGCATCGCCGTAGCCTTCGTCGCCACCGTGTACGGTGTCGGGGTGGCGAACATCTTCTTTCTGCCGGCCGCCAATAAGATCAAAGCCCGCGCCCATCGCCGGGTCCTCATCAAGGAGTTGGTTCTCGAGGGTGTCGTCGGGATTGTGGAAGGCCTGAACCCAAAGCTGATCCGTAGCAAGCTCGAGGCGTATGCGCGAGGCGAATCGCCGGCCAAATCCAAGAGCACGGCCAAGGGAGCGGCGAGCCCGGCGGCCGCGGAGGGTTGATCGCGGTGGCGCGCAAGAAGAAAGCTCCTGAGCATGAGAATCACGAACGATGGCTGGTTTCCTACGCCGATTTCATTACTCTGCTGTTCGCCTTCTTCGTCGTGATGTTCGCCAGCTCTCAGGCCGACAAGGGAAGAGCGGAGCAAGTGGCCGCCTCGGTACGGGCGGCCCTGGAGCAGGGGGGCTTCACAACGCTCGTCGCCAGCGTGCTCGGCGGCGCCGCCGGTGAAAAGGGAAAGGGCAACGCGCAGATGAAGGGGCCCGGAGGCACGCAAGTCGCTCACCATGAGGGGCCTGTCGATGGCTTGGGCGAGGGGTTGGGCGAGGGCCAGGGAGCCACCCTGGTGGAGCTCAAGCCCGTCCTCGACTTCCTCCGATCCGAGCTCGAGGCGGAGATCGCTTCCGGCCGTATGACGGTATCGCTGGAGCCCCGCGGCCTGGTCGTCAGCTTTCGCGAGGCGGCTTTGTTCCCCTCGGGTCAGGCGACCATCACGGCGGTCTCCTCGGAAGCCATCACCAAGGTCGCGGCGGTCATCGCGAAGCTCCCCAACCCGGTACGCATGGAAGGTCACACTGACTCTGTGCCAATTCACAACTCGACGTATCGAAGCAACTGGGAGCTTGCCGCCGCCCGCAGCATCGCCATGCTGGAGCTATTCACCGGGCGGTTCGGAATACCTCGAAGCCGGATGTCGATCGCCGCCTACGCCGAGAACGCGCCGGTGGCCTCCAACGCAAGTGAGGATGGCCGCGCCCGCAACCGCCGCGTGGACATCATCCTGCTCAGCGAGATAGGGCGGCAGGCGGAGCCGGTCGCCTCCACCCAGGACCACCCGTCCCCTGCGCCTCCGTCCGGACACCACTAGCAGGGTGGGGCCGATTCCTCGGCGCCCTTCAATTTTTCGAGCAACGCCCCGGCGGCGGACAGCCCCGCGGTTTTCTTGCTGACGCCGGCGGCAACAGCGGACCATGAATCTCCGACACGCACCTCGACGGTGAAGGTCTTGGCGTGTTCGGGTCCGATCGCACTGACCACCCGGTAGCGGGGAGGCGGCAGCCCGCGCGACTGAACGTATTCCTGGAGGGTCCCCTTCAAGTCGTCGTTGGCGATGCTTTCCGGCGAGAACGAGGTGAGGTTGTTCAGGATATGCCGCCGCACGAACTCGCGAGCCGCTTCCTGGCCGCCGTCGAGGTAGATTGCGGCGATCACCGCTTCGAGCGAATCGGCCAGCAGAGCTCGCTTGCTCCGGCCTCCATGACGGTCCTCGCCGCGGCCGAGCCGGAGAAACCGGCCTAAGTCGAGCCCCAAAGCCACTTCGTGCAGATGGTCCGCGTTGACAAACCGGGCCCGGGCTTTGGACAGCCGCCCTTCCGGGAGATCGGGAAACGCTTCCACCAGGGCCTCCGCCGCGAACATGCCGAGAACCGAGTCACCGAGAAACTCCAACTGTTCGTTATGCTCGTCAGCAGCCCCGGACGCGCCGTTTTCGTAGGCCCACGACTTGTGGGTCAGCGCTCGCAGAAGCAGACTCCGATTCTGGAACGCGTAACGAACTACGCCTTCGAGTTCGGCGGGATCCGCGCTCACGGCAACAGGCCTGATCTTACTTCTTGGCGTCCTGCAGCTTGACGGCGCGCGCCCGCTCGGCCTGGGCGATCTGACGGATCGTCGGATTCAAGTCAGCCTCCGCCAGCACCGCGTCGAGTGTCGTGATCGCTTCGCCGAAATTACCAAGGAAATTGTAGGCCACCGCGAGACGCACCTTGGTGGCGGAGTTCCCCTCGGTGGCGAGGTCGATCGACTGCTTGAACTCCTTGGCCGCCGCATCGTAGTCTTTGCGAACCATGGCGACCAGTCCCAGGGCTTCGTGTCCCTGGGCGCGGAAGTCGTCCTTGGCGGAATTCCATTGTTCGTCAGTAATGTTGGGATTAGGGCGCGGCGCGGTCTCCAGGATCTGAAGCGCCTTCGTCGCCAGGCTGGAGGACCGGCCGAGTTTCTCCTCTTTGTCGAGATCGAACTCCCGCGTCCGCTGGGCCAGTCCGTTGGCCATGGCCAGCATGACCATGTAGTTCTCCGGATCCACTTCGAGCGTGCGGTCGCCGTAGATCATCATGTTTTCGTAGTCGTTCATCTGCTGGTAGGTGATGGTCGCCAGTTGCAGGGCGAAGGCCCTGAAATCCGACTTGGGGAAGTCAGTCACAAGTTTGTTGGCGGCGTCGATGCGGCTGGCGGGGTCCAGTGCGTTCATAATCGCCTGAACGGCCTCGAGCTCTTTTTGGGAGCTGATCTTCGGCTGCTTGGCGACCGGCGAAGCGGGGGGCGCCGGCGCCGGGGTCGGCTGCGTCTGTTGGGCAAAGGCGAGAGCTGCAAGGCCCGCGAAGAGGAGGAAGCTGCGCAAAATCGGCATCGTTCGGACAAGTCTCCTCTTTTTATCCTACCTGTTTTTCGCCGCGTCCTATGCTGTCCCACGGCGTCGCGAGCGTTCGCCCGCGCCGCCGGATGCTATGCTGAACTCAGTGCAACGCCGAAGAGGGTGGGCTGCGGCTGCGGTGTTGGTGTTGGCCTCGGGAATCCGGATGCAGGGCGCCGGGGGGCCGGCTCTGATGGATATCCTCGCCGCGGAGCTCGGCCGCAACCACCAGATTCTTCACCGGGAGGCCTCGCCTCCGGTCTATTTCCTCGGCTATGCGGTCGCCGACGTGGAGACGACATCGGTCAGGGCGTCCGGCGGAGCCCTGAAGAGCAGTTCGTCCGGCCGCACACGCGTGCTGGATGTCACGGTTCGCGTCGGTTCCCCGGCACTGGACAACTACCGCGTTGTGGGCGGCCGTCAGCCCCGCTTCACATCGGGCCACCCGATTCCGTGGGAGGACGATCCGGCGGCGATACGGCAGGAGCTGTGGCGGGAAACCGATCGGATCTACCGCCTCGCTTCCCGCCGCCTCATCAACATTCAGACGGAAAGCCGCCTCAAGTTAGGCGCACAGGAGGCGGCGGCGGACTTCTCCGGGGAGGATCCGGTAACCGGCGTCCACCTGCCGCCGGAACTTCATGTCGACCGGGTGGAGTGGGAACGGCGTCTCCGCGCGCTCTCCGCGGAGTTCCGCCCGTTCTACCGGATCATCGATTCGAACGTTTCCCTGGCCGCCAACCGTCAGGTGAAGTACCTGGCGACGTCGGAGGGGACACGGCTTGCCCACGGAGGGACGATGGTCCGCATCTCGGTCACCGCGGGCGCCAAGGCCGCTGACGGGATGGAGGTGGGGGCGGGCGAGACGTTCGACGCCTTCACGCTCGGTGATCTGCCGGACGAGATCACCCTCCGCCGCGCCATCCGCCGGGTAGCCATCACCGTCACCAGGCTGATGGATGCGCCGCCGGTGGATCCTTACGTCGCGCCGGCCATTCTCTCCGGACGGGCGGCCGGCGTGTTTTTCCATGAGATCTTCGGCCACCGCGTGGAGGGCCACCGCCTTCGGGACGCCTCCGAAGGGCAGACGTTCCGGAACAGCGTCGGCGCGCCGGTGCTCCCGGAGTTTCTGTCGGTCCTGTTCGACCCCACCCGGAGGCGCCTTGGCGGCCGCGACTTGATGGGCTGGTACGACTACGATGACGAGGGCGTGAAGGCGCGGCCGGTAATGGTGGTCGACAAAGGGACCCTGCGAGCATTTCTGATGTCCAGGGCGCCGGCCGACGGTTTCCAACGTTCCAATGGCCACGGGCGGCGCGAGCCCGGGCATGAAATCGCCTCCCGCCAGTCGAACCTGATCGTGCAATCATCGCGCCAGGCGACGGATGAGGAGCTTCGGGCGCTTCTGCTGGACGAAATCCGGAAGCAGGGCAAGGAGTACGGCTTCCATTTCGAGCAGGTGACCGGGGGTTTTACGCAGACCGGCCGCCGCGGGATACAGGCGTTCAAAGTGATTCCGCTGGTGGTCTACCGCGTATATCCGGACGGGCGGCCCGACGAGTTGGTGCGGGGGGCCGATATTGTCGGCACCCCACTGGCCGCGTTTTCCAAGATCATTGCCGCCGGCGCCGAGTTCGAGGTGTTCAATGGCTTCTGTGGCGCTGAAAGCGGCGATGTCCCCGTGGCTGCGGCTTCGCCCGCTCTCCTGGTGTCCGAGATCGAAATCCAGCGAAAGGAGAGCTCGCAGGACCGTCCGCCGCTCCTGCCCCGTCCCGTGGCCGATGGAGGGACGCCATGAAGCCTCCGGAGCCGTCCGGCAAGAGGCCTGCCGCGGTCGTGAGGATGCCGCGGCGGTTTCCGGCGGCCTTTGTACGGATACTCACCGCTCTGCTGCTCGCGGGGATGCTGTCGGCCGCTCAGGACGACGAAACCCGGCGCAAGATCGCTGGCGACGTCGTGCTGAGTGCCATGCGGCAGGAGCTCGAACGGGCACGAAGCCTGAAGCTCGCCGCGATGGAGGACGTTTACTTCATCCGGTTCACCCTCGACGATTCGGCCAACTTCTCCGTGCGCGCGACCCTGGGCGCTCTGGCGGGCCGCAACTCCGGTCGCATCCGCTTGCCCCGGGTCCAGATCCGCGTTGGCTCCGCCGAATTTGACAATACGAACTACGTGTTCACCGACCTGTTGGCCGGGCGGCCCCCCGCGGCCGCCCTCGACGACGATGTGCTCGCTTTGCGGCAGGATTTCTGGCTGGCCACTGACCGGGCCTACAAGGGCGCCCTGGCGGCCCTGGCGCGGAAGAAGGCCGCGCTCAAGAACGTCACGGTAGTCCAGGAGCTGCCGGATTTCGGCCCGGCTGAGCCAAACGTCCTGATAATTGATCCGGATCCGCAGCCCGTCGACACGGAAGCCTGGACCGAGCGTGTCCGGAGATTTTCCGCCCAGTTCAAGGACTACCCGGAGATCATTCGGTCGAGCGTTCGTTTCGAGTCAATTCAGGCGACTACCTACCTGGCGACGTCCGAGGGAACGATTGCCCGCTATCCGGAAAACCTTCACTTCCTCGAGTTCCAGGCCGAGGGCCTCTCCAAGGACGGCATGATGCTGCGCGACGCCGGGACCGTTGTCCGGCTTGATCTTCGTGCGATGCCCGGCGAGGAGTCGATGGCCCGGCAGGTTCGGACCGCCGCCGAGAACGTCAAAGCGCTGGTGGCGGCGCCCGCCGGGGAATCCTACGCCGGCCCTGTGCTCTTCGAAGGAACGGCCGGCGCGCAGCTCCTCGCGCAGTTGTTGGGGGAGAACCTGGCGGTTACGCGGCGCCCGGTGGCGGAACCCGGGCGGAACGTTCCCTACCAGGCGAGCGAATTGGAGGGTCGCATCGGTTCGCGCGTGTTGCCGGAATGGATGAGCGTCCGCGACGATCCGAGCCGGCGGGAATGGCGCGGCGAGCCGCTGGCCGGCCACTACCTCATCGACGTCGAAGGTGTGGTTCCGCAGCCGCTGACGTTGATCGAAAAGGGCTTCCTGCGGGCGTTCCTGTTGACCCGGCAGCCGGTGAAGGGCCAGGCTGGTTCGAACGGCCGGGCCCGCCTGCCGGGCCAGTTCGGCGCCAGTGCCGCGCTCTTCGGCAACCTCTTCGTCGAGGCCGAAGAGACCGTGCCGGGGGAGGAGTTGAAACGCCGGCTGATCGAGCTTTGCCGGCAGCGCGGCAAGCCCTACGGCGTTCTGATCCGGAAGCTGGATTTCCCGTCCTCGGCCGGTATGGAGGATCTCCGTCGCCAAGCGATGTCTTCCCGGGAGAGGGGCGCCACACGGCTGTTCAGCGCGCCGGTGCTGGCCTATCGGGTCTACCCCGGCGGCCGGGAAGAACTGGTGCGGGGCTTGAACTTCCGCGCCATGACGGTGCGGATACTGCGGGACATCGTAGCCGCATCCCGCGAGAGCAGCGTCTTTCATTACGTGGGCAACAACGCCCCCCTGTCGCTGATGGGAGCGGGGGGCTACGTGACGGCGTTGTCGGTGGTAGCCCCTTCATTGCTGGTGGAGGAAGTGGAACTGGACCGCGAGGCGGAGGAGTGGCCGACGTTGCCGCTGGTTCCTCCACCGCCGCTGGCCGAATGAGGTTGCCGGGCCGATGAGAATCCTGGGCCGCAAAGTGTTTCGCGAGATCGCGGCCGGGGTGTTTCTCGGCACGACGCTGTTTACGTTCGTCCTGTTCCTGCAAAAACTCGGAAGGCTTTTTGAGCTTCTCGTCCGCAGTTCCGCCCCGCCGCAGACCGTGGGGTATCTCTTCGCGCTGATCCTCCCGCCCGCCCTGAGTTTCGCGATTCCAGTGGGCGTGCTCGTGGGGGTCCTGTTGGCCACCACCCGCATGTCGAGCGATGGAGAGGTGATCGCCATGCGCGCGGGTGGCGTCCCCAGCCGCCGCTTGCTGACGCCCGTGGCCGCGTTCGCCCTGCTTGCCACCCTGGCCACGGGCGCCGCCACCCTTTGGCTTACCCCGCTCTCGGTACGGGAAACCTACCGCGTGCTCAACGACCTGCTCGCCGCGCAAGTGACGGCGGAGATCCAGCCGCGCGTGTTCGAAGAGTCGTTTCCCAATACAATCCTGTACGTAGGCGACGTCATTCCCGGGCCGGTGACGCGCTGGCGCCACGTCTTCATTGCCGACGTCACCCCGCCGGAGCAGCGGGGCGCCGCGGACGCCGAGGCCGGCGATCACCCCGTGATCACGGTGGCCTCGGAGGCTATCGCCGTACCGGATGCCGCGGACAATCGGATCCAGCTCTCGCTGGCCAACGGCCGGTCTCATCGCGTGGCCGCCAATCAGGAATACAAGAGCTATTCGTTTCCCCGCGGCGAGCAGATCCTGGGAGCCCGAGCCCCACGCCGGGAAACGGCCAAGCCGTTCACGTGGATGGATACCGGCCCGCTGATGCGAGAGGCGCGGGACTCGGTGGAGGCCCGGATTGAGCTGCACCAGCGCCTCGCTCTTCCGCCCTCCTGCCTGCTGCTGGCGCTCATCGGTGTGCCGCTTGGAGTATCCACGCGGAAGGCCGGCCGGTCCCCCGCTTTCGTCATGACGGTCGCGGTGGCGCTGCTGTACTACATGAGCCTCATCAGCCTGATCGGGATGGCCAAGCAGGAGCGGCTGCCCGTCGCCCTCGCGGTGTGGCTGCCCAACGGGATGCTCGCCTTGGCGGGTATCGCGCTGTTTTTCCGGCTGGAGAGGCCCGGGGACCGTGATCTGCTCGCATCGGCCGCGTCGCGACTGTCCACGTTCTACCAGACTTTGCGCGGGCGCTTGCCGGCGGCCAGCGGTGCCGTCGGACGCCGGACGGTGATCCATCCCCTACTGCCGCAGATCGTGGACACTTACATCCTGAACAACTTCCTTTTCTACTTCGCCTTGCTGCTGGCGAGCTTCGTGGCGATGACCCACGTCTTCACGTTCTTTGAGCTGCTCAGCGACATCGTGAAGAACGGGATCCCGATGTCCCGCGTGCTCACCTACCACATCTTCCTCACCCCCAAACTCATTTATGATTCGGCGCCGGTGAGCGTGCTGGCGGCGGTCCTGGTGACCTTTGGTGTCCTCGGGAAACACAACGAAGTAACCGCGATGAAAGCCAGCGGCGTGAGTCTGTATCGCCTGGCCGCTCCGGTGCTTGTGGCCAGCTTTCTTCTGAGCGCGGGCCTGTTCGCCTTCGATCACTACTACGTGCCCGAGGCCAACCGCATTCAGGATGGGATCCGGAGCGAGATCAAAGGCCGTCCGGTGCAGACCTACCTGCGGCCGGAGCGGACCTGGATCTTCGGCGAAGGCTCCAGGATTTACTACTACAAGTACTTCGACCAGGCGGACCAGGTGATGTACGGCGTGAGCGTCTTCGATCTCGAGCCGGACACGTTCCATCTGCGCCGCCACATCTATGCGGAGCGCGCGCGGTGGGAGGCGCCGCTTGAAACCTGGATCCTCCAGGACGGTTGGAGCCGGGAGTTGAACGGCATAAAAGTGAAACGGTATGACTCCTTCGCCGGCGAAGCCCGCACGTTCCCCGAGTTGAACGAGCCCCCCGGGTACTTCCTCAAGGAAGTGAAGAAGGATCAGCAGATGAACTTCGTGGAGCTTTCAGCGTATATCCGCGAGCTCCAGCGAAGCGGCTTTGACACCATCCGGCTTCAGGTGCAGTACCACAAGAAGTTTGCGATTCCGCTGTTCGCCCTGATTATGGCCCTGCTGTCGGCGCCCTTCGCCTTTGTGACGGGACACCGGGGGGCGATGGCCGGCGTGGGCGTGAGCTTCGGCGTGGCCATTGCTTACTGGGCTGTGAGCCAACTTTTCGAGCAGGTTGGCAACCTGGCGCAACTGCCCCCGCCGTTGGCCGCGTGGTCGCCCGACGCCCTGTTCCTGCTCGTGGGCGTCTACCTGTTCACTCATATGCGAACGTGAGGTGGCGCAACGTCGCTCCGGTGGCTTCCCCTCACCAGCCGGCCGCCAGCATCGCCGCTCCCACCGCTACGCCGGCGGCCAGCTTGATCGCCTTGACAAAGGCGAATGCCCGGCGCGATTCGGCCAGCAGCGGCAGCATTCCATGCCCGTCCTGCACAATCGCGTTGGCCATCAGGACACCGAGGGGAATGGCGCCCTTGGCGTGGAGAAGCACGAACACCATGTGGGGTCCGGACTGCGGGATGATGCCGACGAGGCATGCCAGCGCCAGCATGGTCCAGCGGCCTTCGGGACCGAGCGCGTTCAGGGGGGCCGCGTCAATGACCGCGTGCGTCACGGCCAGAGCGCCGAGCGTCCAGAGGAACATGCGGCGCGCGTGTCGGCGGAGGACATGGCCCCACAGGTGGTCCTGCAGGAAATGATCTGGAACGAGTGCGATCACGACGATGGCGGCCGCTGCGGCCGCCATCGCGGCGAGCCGGATCCAAGGGGCCTCGCCGGCCCCGATCCACCCGGCCGCCAGGGCGGCAAGGGCGGCCCCTCCGCCGGCTAGCAGCGCGATCCGGAGCGGCGTCGGCCGCCGCCAATGCTCGGCCAGATAGCCCGCGGCGAACATCCCCGCCGCGTCTTCCGCGTGGTACGCCAAGCCATGGCATTCGACGCCCTTCAGTGGGCGCCCGCGCAGGGCGAAGTCCGTCAGCGCTCCGACAGCAACGCCACACGCCAGCAGCGCCGCGAAAATCCACGGGGCCTTCCCCGGCATCACGGCAAGCATCAGATACCCTTCGTCCCCGCTGGTGGCGACCATCGAGGCCGTGAGCGCACCCACGGTCATCAGCCCGTGCGCGAACATGGCCACCACCGCCCACGGCCCCACGCATCCCGGCAGGACGCCGAGCACACCCGCCAGAAGATACTGCTGCCACAGGTTGCGCAGCGCCCGGCCCCAGCGGCGGCCGCGGAGCGTGACGTTGATGTATTCGATCACCAGCATCATGGCGAGCGTGAAGCCGGTGATGAGCACCGATTCGCCAAGGATTTGAGCCGCCGTTGCCACGCTTCAGGATACTCAATCTCCGCCGGAGGCCGGCGGCGGAAAGCGAGGGGACGATCAGGAATCCCGGTCCGCGATCTGCCCCGTTCCACTATCGAAGGCGCGCTCGGGTCCCTACAGAATCGCCCGGCCGCGTTTTATCCACAGAAAGTTCACGCGCCCGAGCTACTAAGGCGCTGAAAACCCAAGCTGAAAAAAGCTGAGGAAATCGGCTCGCTACAAACTGGTTTTCCATTGACTACAGCCTGGTTTCATCGCATTCTAGTTGAGGTTCCAAGAGGTTCACGGAACAGTGAGCCTGGCGGTGGCGAGCCGGAAGGGAACCGAGGACGGCGTAGGTGCAAGCCAGCGCTGATCCCGGTGAGCGGAAGGCGAAGCACTCCGCACAGGTAAGCTATCCGGCACGGAACGGAATTGAGCGCTACGATCCGAAGGGGCCCAAGGTCCCCGACGGGGAGCGGAGAATCCGGAACCGGCCGGGATCGTTCGGAGTACGTCGGATAACGGGTTGTGAGCGAAGATCGCCCCGCCCTTATGGCCAAACCGGGTGGAGTGGGAGTTCACGGCCGAACGGATCCGAACCGGGCCGGACGGGGTGATCGCCGCGCTCGAGCAGGACGAGGTCGAGCGCGTCGTCGCCGCGGTCGCCGGGCTCGATGCCGAATCGGTGGCGATCTGCCTGCTGTTCTCGTTCCGCGACCCGGGCCACGAGCGTCGCCTCGCCGCCGCCCTGCGCGAGGCGCTGCCGGAGCTGCACGTCTCGGCCTCGCACGAGGTGCTGCCGGCCTTCCGCGAGTACGAGCGCTGCTCGACCACCGTCATCGACGCCTACCTCTCGCCGCTGCTCGGCCGCTACCTGGGGCG
>CAYRPT010000022.1:0-14270 GCA_964425895.1 uncultured Solibacteraceae bacterium
GAGGTCCGAGAAGCACTCCGGGTGCGTGGCCAGGCTGTCGGCGAGCGACTTACCGCCTTTGAGGACACGGATGACATCCTGCACGACCCCCCGGAAGGCGGGCTTCTCGGTGAGCTCGCTGGCGATGGACAAGGCGCGGTCCACCGGCACGCCCGCGTTGAGCAGCGTCGAGAGCTCCTTGGTGAACAGCAGGACATCCTTCCCCCGTCCGCCCCCTAGGGAGGGTAGTTTCCACGACATGCCGGTGCGGGCGGCATCCGCCCCGACGTACACCGGCGTCAGCCCCTGCTTGCGGAGTTCTTGGGCGGCGGCCTTTTCGGTGGGCGCGTGGAGGCTGCCGGTCCGGACCTTGCCGTCCGCCGCCACCGCCTTGAAATAGAAGCTAGCCATGGAATCCCGCCGCGGGACGCGCGGCGCGCATTTCGAACGCCGCCCCCGCAATCCGTATTTTTGCCGGCGCGCCCACGGCGTTAGAACTCCTGCGTGACGCGGAGCACTTCCTCGGCCGTGGTTACGCCTTGCCGGACCTTCAGCCAGCCGTCCTCGCGAAGACTTTTCATCCCGTTCCGGCGGGCGGCGTGCGTCAGGTCCGAAGCATCCGCGTCAGCCATGATGAGCTTCCGGATCTCATCGTTCAACTCCATCATTTCAAAAATCCCGATCCGGCCCGTATAGCCGCCTCCGAAGCACCGCTCGCAACCCATACCCCGGAAGACCTCCACCTCGCGCCCATCGGGCGCGATCCTCGTGCCGTCCGGCTTCTTGCAGAACGGGCAGATGACGCGCACGAGCCGTTGCGCCATGACGGCTACGAGCGAGGACGTGATGAGGTAGTTCTCGACGCCCATATCCGTGAGGCGGGTGATGGCGCTCGGGGCGTCATTGGTGTGCAGCGTGGAATAAACGAAGTGACCGGTGAGAGCCGAACGGATGGCGATGTCGGCCGTCTCGCGATCCCGGATTTCCCCCACCATAATCACGTCCGGATCCTGGCGTACGATGTGGCGCAGCCCGGCGGCGAAAGTGAGCCCGATCTGCGTATTGACGTGGATCTGGTTGATCCCGTCCATCTGGTATTCCACCGGGTCTTCGATGGTGATGATCTTCCGGTCCGTCTGGTTGACCTTCTTGAGCGCCGAGTACAGCGTAGTCGATTTGCCCGACCCGGTCGGCCCGGTCACCAAGAGAATCCCGTGGGGCAACTGGGTGAAGTGCTCCATGCGGGCCAGCATCCGGTCGTCGAAGCCAAGGCTTTGCAGGTCATAGAAATCGCTTTGCGACCGGTCGAGCAGCCGCATGACGACGCTTTCACCGTAGAGGGTGGGCAAGGTAGAGACACGCAGGTCGACCTCCCGCCCGAGCGTCTTGACCTTGATGCGCCCATCCTGGGGCAGCCGGCGCTCGGCGATGTTTAGCTTGGCCATCAGCTTGACGCGCGAGATGACGGCGGCGCGAAGCTCGCGGGGCGGGGGCTCCTGCGGATACAGAACGCCATCGACGCGGTAGCGGACGCGGAATTCTTTCTCGAAGGGCTCGATGTGAATGTCGCTGGCCCGCTTCTCGACCGCCTGGGCGATCATGGCGTTAACCAGGCGGATCACCGGCGCTTCGCTGGCCATGTCGCGCAGGTGTTCCAGATCGTCGGCTAGCGGCGCGCCGCCCTCTTCCAGGCGCACTCCATCCCCCGCTTGGGTCTCGCCGTAGTACTTCTCCACGGCGTCGAGAATCTCCGCCTCGGCGGCGAGCGCGGTCCGCACCTTCATGCCGGTGATGTTGCGGACAATCGAGATGGTCTCGAAGTCGAGAGGGTCCGCCATCGCCAGTGTCAGCGTGGAATCGTGGACGGCGACGGGAACGCACTTCACCTGGCGCAGGAACTTGGGCGTCAGCGCTTCGGTCTCGGGGGTGACCGGCGGCGGGGAGTCCAGGTTGATGAGGGGGATGCCGAGTTGATCGGAAAGCGCGGAGAGCACGTCGCGCAGGGCGACAAAACCGAGATCGACGAGAATCTTGCCGATTTTCTCGTCCCGTTCCTTCTGAATCTCGAGCGCCTTCTCAAGATCCTCCGGCGTGATCAGCCGGCGCTCGATGAGCATTTCGCCCAGTCGCATAATCCTCTTCTCTGGCCGCGCCTCACCACCCGGCGTTCCGGCCATCCCGGCGCCCGAGGCGCCCAGCCGCGCGGTTAGCGCTCAGAACTCCGTCACCCGGATCGCGGCCCGCAGCCCGGTTGCATCCAGCTTGCCGGACTCCGCGTCCGCCAGTGCCCGGCGCGGCGCTTCCATGACGATCTGCGAGGGGATTCCCCGGGAATCCTCCCAGGAAAACCGGAACAGCGAGACGCCGACGGCGACCTTCTGTTCGGAAGGAACAGTGGAAAGCGCCAGCGCTGAATCCACCAGCATCGTCTGCATCAGCTTCTTAATGTCTTCGACGCGGGCCGCCTTCTTCAGACGAAGCTGCTCGATCTGTTCCTTAGTGAAGCGGGGGCGAAACGGCGTAACGACGGCGGCCGCCACCAGGTTGATCTCCGAAGTGAACACCGCCCCGTAATCTTCGAGATAGACGCCACGCGTGTTCCCGAGCAGCTCGAACGGGTCGTTGATGTTGTAGCTCTGGATTCGCTGGTCGAACTTCTCCTCGAGCGCCTTCAAGGCATCCCGCGAAACCCTGGGACTGGCCGCCCCGGCGGAGAACATAGCCAGGCCCGCCACCAGCAGAAGAGCGATCCCACGCCGCTTCATCGCGCGCCCCCGTCGAGCGTCCGATAGCCCCCGGCCAACTGCATGACGTTCACCTGCTTGCGGACGTACTTGAAGTTCTCCTCCACCGCCAGCATGTCAGCCCGGCGCTCGACATCAAAGCGTCGCTCGGCCGCGGCGAGCAGCTCGGCCGTCCGCCGTTCCTGGCGTTCCGCCGCGGCCGCCACCGCCCGGGCGACTTCGGCATCCAACCGCCGGGTCACCTCGCGCTCCACCATCCGGGTGACCGCCGCTGCGTCGAGCGCTGGCGCGGACGCCGGGGGCGCCGGTTGCAGCAACCCATGTCCCAGGATCGCGGCCGACAGCATGGCCGCCGAGGCGAAGCCCCACCGCGGTCCGGCCTGCCAGAACCGCCGCCACCAGGACGGCTCGAAGACGCCGTCCGAGACAAAGGCGATCCGCTGCGGAATTTCCTCATCGCGCACGGCCAGAAGCGCCGTCTGGGTCAGACGAAGCCGGTCGATTTCCTCCCGGCAGCCCGCGCAAGCCGCGGCATGCCGTTCGACTTCCTCGTTCCGGTTTGCCGTCAGCTCCCCTAGAACGAAACCCTTGATGTCAACGTCCTCGCAATTCATGTATCACCCCGAGCGGACACCGGCGCCAGCGTTTCCTTCAGCAGGTCGAACGCCGCGTAGAGCCGGGACTTGACGGTGGAAACCGGACACCCGAGGATCTCCGCCATCTCCTCGAACTTAAAGCCCTGGTAGATCTTGAGGATCACCGCCTCGCGCTGGTCCTCCGACAGCCGTGCGAGCGCCGCGCTGACCGCCAGCGACGTCTCCACCGGCAGCATCCGGGCGGCCGGCGCCGCGGGGGGCGCCTGGTCGACTACTTCGGTCTCCGTACGGCGCCTCCGCAGCAACGAGAATGCCTCGTTATGCGCGATCCGGAACAGCCACGCCGCGAAACGGGCCGGATCGTCGAGCCTCTTGAGGCTCTGATACGCCTTCAGAAACACATCCTGGCTGAGATCCAGCGCGTCGTCGCGGTTGGCTACGAGCCGGAGGATATAGTTGTAGATGCGCTTCTCCCACCTCGACACGAGGCGGTTGTATGCCTCCACATCGCCCTTGCGAGCCGACAGGACGAGGTCGCGGTCGTCAACCTCCCGAAAGATCAATCCGGGCTCCGATCCATCAAAATAGACGTCGCATCAGGCCAAAAAGTCGAAGCACCCGGCCCGCCAAGCGAAGGCGCACGGAACAGCCACGGCCGCCGCCGGACGCGCCTCAACGGATGGCGTCGCCCACCAGGCGAAGAAAAGCCGCATAGGCATCGTCCGAAATCGCAAACCCGCCCTCGCCGCCCTGGTCCAGGCCCAGGCGCACGATAACCATGCCCCACGAGGGTATGACGAACATGTCGTTGTTGTTGTGGCCGGAGGCGGAGAACGTTTCCTCGGGAACGCCCGGCCATTGGCGGGCTCCGTCCGGCTTCACTCCGTTTGTCCACCAGTTGAACCCGTATACCCCGGAACCCTCGATACCGCTTTCCCGGTGTCCGAGCGGCACGTTGGCGGGAACCTGCGTGCGGGTCGCCTGCCGGACCCAAGCCGCGCTCAGGAGCTGCTTCCCCCTCCACCGGCCCTCGTTGAGAAACAGGTGGCCGAAGCGCGCCATCTCGCGGGCCGAGATGAACATGTGCCGGTTGCCGTTCCCCGAGCCGCCGTTCACCACGATTCCGTCCACCTCGCCAAAATCGCCCCAATTCCATTGCCCCGGCCGCATTGCGATCGGACCGGCGATGCGGCGGCGGAACAGCTCCTCGATCGGCTCGCGGGCAATGCGGGTGAGCACGTTGGCGAACTGGTTCATCGCCGAGTCCCAGTAGGCGTACCGGGAACCAGGCGGAGTGAACAGGGGAGGGCCGGGCGTGAACGGCGTCTCGCTCGGACCGTGGGTGTAGCCTCCGCGCGGCTCGTCGCCGGCGGCCCGGTAGCCCGAAGTCATCGTAGCGAAGTGGCGCAGTGTGATCCCAGGGTAGTCGCGGGCCAACGAGGGCAGGATTTCGGCGGCGCGCGTGCCGAGCCCGCACTTCCCGTCGTCGACGAGCAGACCGAGAACCGTGCTGGTGAACGACTTGGTGCACGACCAGATGCCGTGCACCTCGTCGATCTTCGGCCCGGCATGGATCAGCCGCCCGTAACGGATGACGGCGAGCTCTCCGACACCATCCTTCGGGGCGTGGCTTTTCAGGTATGCGATGGCCTCTTGGAGCTTCCGCGCATCGACCCCCTGCGACTCGGGGCGCACCGCTTCCCAGTCGGCGCCGGGAAAGGCCATGTCGGTGCCGACCGCGGGCGAGCCGGCCGCCGCCAGGAACAGTACCGTCAACAGGAAGTGCTTCATTTGTTTCTCATACTATCCGTTTCCGAGCGCGGCCGGAGCGGCGCAAGCAGGCCCAGCAACAGATAGAGCCCGGTCCTGTCAAGATCGTGGTTCGAATCCATGCCGGGGAGCCAATTGATCCGGTTCCAGATCTCCGCTATCTGACTGATTCCATGACGCGGGCGTAGGGGATACTTCCTGGAGACACCCGGTGGATCGGTGAGCCCATGAAGCACTCGAACCCACTTCAGAGTCTCTCGGAATCCGCAGGCGATCGTCCGCCGAGTGGCCCGGATCAACATTACGGCGCCAGGCTGGAAGCATCACCTCGCGAGCGGTGGGTTCACTGTGCTTCGATCTCAGCTCCGGTATCCACCGTCGAAAGGTCGCGTACAAGGGCTGCTTGCACGAGTTCCTGCTGCTCAATCCGCGAGATGGCTGCGTCGTGATCGCCGAGTTGGTACCGGTAATAGCCGAACTGGACATGATTGCCGCCCTCGATCTTGACCCACGTTGTATTCGGCGGCAAGAGACGCGCATTCCGGCGCATCGTGGCGTACGATGCCACCCCGTCTCGAGTTCCGTAAATCTTGGTTACAGGCATTGGCAGGTCGGCCAGGCTGAAATCACGAGGATGTGTCGTGCCGATCAAAACCAGGCCCGCCAGGCCCGCCGGGTCCGCGTGGACAAAGCGTGTCGCTAGCATTCCTCCACGAGAGTGGCCGGCCACCATCCAGTGAGTCGATGGCTCAGCGGACACAATGCCGCGAATGCGGCCGAACAGTTGCTGAACCTGAGAATCCGTGCAGCCGCATCGCATCGGGAGCGTCACGATGATTGCCGCGTAACCCGCCTTGGCCACTCCCTTCAGCAGCGGCGCGTACGCAATCGGATCGACCATCCCACCCGGCAGGAAGATCAGACCTGCATTCCGCGGCTTCCCGGACGGCCTGAATCTCATGTCATGGCCGACGGTCGTGACAACGACGTCCCGATCACTCCTCTGGGCCTCCGCTGGAACATCCACCGCTTGAAACCCGACGCAGAGCCAAACAGTGAACGAAAGCCCGACAGGGATCCACGCGATTATCAGGCAGCGGCGCAATCTGCCAGTAGCCATCTCATTCAGTATGCTCCTGCGACGGCTCGTTTCGCCTGATCGTTCCCCGAAAGTCGCACAGCGGTTACCAGCATCGCCGATGATCTACCAGCGGTTCTGGCCTTTTGGCGGCATATCCGGCAGTGATCCCTGCCTCAGTGCGGACGGCGGGATTTTCCGGAGATTCACCGCGGAGTTCACGGAGCCATGAGCGTCTGAATCTGTTGAAAAGCCGCACTGATCACGGGCGGCGGACAGGTTGCGAAAGTTCGAAACGCGTCCACGCCGGGGAGCCACTTTTTTCCAGATTTCTCCCTTGCAGTTTCAGTGGGTTGAGCGCCTCGGTGGGACTACCCCAGGTGGGATTCGAACTAAAGTCCACGACTGACCTGCCGAAACGACGATTCAAAGAAGGCGCGCGAACTCGTCCACAGTGAGTCCGGCTTCTCGAATCAGTGCTCGAAGCGTTTCTTTGGCAAGCTCCTTGTGGTTCGGAGCGGAAAGCCGTCTATGCGGAGGTTCAGCGCGGCGGAGGATGATGTGGCTCCCGTGCTGTTCGTCGACTTCGTACCCGGCTTTACCAAACGCCCTGACCGCCTCGGCGCCAGAAACGACCGGCAGCCTCATCCGCCGGGAACCTCGATGACCTCTTCGAGTATGCTCGGAGGCGTCGGCTCGCCATGCTTCCTCAGGCTCCGGAGGTAGCCTTCGATCGCCTCTCGGATGTTCTCGGCCGCCTCGGCGCGCGAATGGCCCTGGGATACACACCCTGGAAGTGCAGGGCAGGTGGCCACGAATACCCCATCCTCATCTTGCTCCAAGTAAACTCGGTACTTCATTACCCAGCCATTCTACCAGGGTGCCAGTGCGCTGATCCGCAATCGGCCCCGCACAGCCGCGGAGAGCAGGGATCGTCGCCGTACCGGCGCGAGAACTCAACCGCTGAATGGATCGACGATGCGCACGCCAGCTTTCACGAAATCGACCCGGTTTCGAGTGGCGACCGCCAGACCGTGGACCAGCGCCGTCGCCGCGATGAGGCTATCCTTGATCGGCATGGCTTCCCCGGTTGTGCGAAGTCGCGCCAGCAGTTCCGCCCACTTCAGGCCCGTGTCCGCGTCCCAGGGCAGACAGTGGAGACGCCCGACTCCCGCGTCGAACCAGCGTTCCAGGGCGGTCCGTTTCCTTCCCTTGAGAAGAATGAGAATCCCGAATCGGAGTTCGCCGAGAATGACGGGATCGACGGCGATATCTGACTCATGTGCGCGAAGCCAAGCCACGACACGCGGATCAGGCGTTGGCTTCGTCGGCTCGCTCAGAACGTTGGCGTCGACTAAGTATTTCACAGCGCATCCGTCGACTCAGATTTGATGGGGACGAAGAAGTCCTTCTGCGGACAGGCGAGCAGCCAGTCAATGGCGCCCGCGTTCGGGGGAGGCCCACGCCGAACCAGGCGATAGTCCCCAGGATCGAGACGCTCGACGTCGAACTCCTGCCCCGGTTTGATGCGGTCCATCGCCCGGAACGCCGCCGGCAGAACGATCTGGCCCTTGGAGGACACGGTAGTCTTCATGCAGGTAAGATATCGTCTTACCTGCAGCAGTGTCAAGCCCCACGTCCGGGGAATTCCGGGGATTCCCGACAGGCACCAGTGACTGGAAAGCCAACCGGATCGAAGCTGGCGGGCACGCCACCAAAGTTCGAAACGCGTCCACGACGGGGAGCCACCTTCTTTCACGCTGAAAACAAGGAACTCACTCCGTCCAGAAACCTCCAAGTCCTTACAACCACGGTTCGAATCCCATCCGGGGTTGACTTAGGAATTGTCGCCAACCTGTTCACCGATCGCGGCCAAAAAAGCGACCGGGTCGATGATTCGCAGCTTGGGCGCCGTTTTCGCGATAGCGTCCACACTCTCGAGAAGGTCACGATCACGCGAGACGAGATAATCGGCCTGACTGTGCGCCGCAAGATTGAGGTACGGTTCGTCCTTTGGGTCGCGATCCAGAGTAATGCCGTGTATGACCCCGACAAGCCGCGCATCGATGTGGGTTGGAACAAGACGAGTCCCGAAGCGTTCACCGCGGGCTCAGATCGCCCACGCGAACTACCTGCCCAGGCCGGCTGTTCTCCAGCGCAGCCAGGCATTCAGGAATCACCGGAAGCAGGTCCTGGATCCGGTTCGAGCGGGCACGAATAATCAGCACCGCGATTCGTCCCGACCCCAAATCTTGTTGGAAAGGCAGGTTCTTGTCGAGGGTCAACAGGACATCGAACAGGGGATCGGCAAGGGCCAGCAACTCGCCGTTCTTCTTCCCTGACCAGCCGCACTCGACGACAGTTCGGCACTCGTGTCCTTGAAGATGAGCAGTGAGCTTTCGCGGCAGTTTCTCGTCGATGAGAATCTTCATCGCGGGCTGGCGAGGAGGGCCTTGGCTTCCTCCAGCGCGGCGATGGCAGCCTCGCGGGTAACGGAGGGGAAGTTGTCCAGGAACTCATCGAGCGTGTCGCCGGCCTCGAGGTAGTCAATCAGTGTATCCACCGGGACACGCGTCCCCCGGAAGCACGGCGTGCCGCCCAAGATCTCCGGATCGCTCACGATGACGGATTCGCGTGTCATGGAGCTCCTCTGAGCTCTCATTCTACCAGCGGACCACGTCCGGGCGGCTTGCGGCCGGGGGAAGAAGACTCCAGGGGGGCCGCCGGGCGATTCATCCGCGATAAACTGTGCTGAGATGCGGGTGGGAGGAGTTGCGGGCGCTTGTTCCATCGCGGCTCCCCCGAAGTGCAAGGCGGAGATGATCCGATTCCGGCCCGAACGTTCGCGTGTGACGCTCGCTTCCACTGAGCCGATCCTGCTGAAGGTCCCCCGTTTCGAACAGCCGGACGACGTGACCTGCGGTCCGACATGCCTCAGCCAGGTGTATCGCTACTATGGGCTGGCCCGTCCCCTCAGTGAAGTGATCCGGGAGACTCCGCGCAACCCCGACGGCGGCACGCAGGCGGTTTACCTGGCCATCGGAGCGCTCAAGCTGGGCTTCGCCGCCACCATTTACAGCTACAACCTCCGGATATTCGATCCGACCTGGCGGAAGCTGGACGCCTCAAGCCTGATCGAAAAGCTGCGGAGCCGCGAACAGTACGCCCGGTCCGGGAGGCGGCGCCGCAGCCTGACGGCCTACCAGGAGTTTCTGCAGCTCGGAGGACGGGTCCGGTTCGACGAATTGGATACCCACCTTCTCGTCGGCATCCTGAAGAAAGGCCGGCCCATCTTGACCGGCCTGAGCGCAACCTATTTGTACCAGACGCCTCGCGAGCATTCCGATGAATATGACGACATCCGGGGCGATCCTGCCGGCCACTTCGTCGCCATCTGCGGGTACTATCCGCGGAGTGATCGCTTCGTCGTCCGCGATCCGTCCAGCCACATCCCCTTCAGCAGCACCGGACGATACTCCGTGCCCGCGCAGCGACTGATCGCGTCCATTCTGTTGGGCGATGTGACCTACGATGCCGTGCTTCTCGTTTTGGAACCGGAGAGGGAGCAGAAAGGAAAATGAGCGGAAAGCCCGAGGGAGGGCCCGAGGTTTACCTCGCAGTCACCGACCCTTCGCTGATGCCCCAACTCACCGGCATTCCGGCCTGGAGCGCCGACGAGTACCTCGAGGGAGACGGTCCTACCCTGCTTCAGGGGGCCACCGTCATCAACCTGTGCCGGTCGTATCAATATCTCTCGAAGGGGTACTACGTCTCGCTGCTCGCCGACGCGCGCGGGCAAAGGGTGCTGCCAAGCCTGGAAATGATTGAACAGATCAGCAATCCGTTCGCCTATTTCCGCGCGCTGCGGGAAGTCGGGCTCGACACGATCGACTTCAAACTGGTGGGCGGCAGGAGGTTGCTGCCGCGGGTGATCGTCCCGGTCAACGGCAGACCCGAGATTCTGGACGCGCATCTCCAAGAGGAGGGCGAGCGCCCGGCCGTCGCACTCCGCTACCGCCGTGGCCCGGCCTCGTATTGCGAGGTGACGGCCGTCTTCGGCAAGACGCTGGACCCTCGCTTCCGCCGGCAAGTCGCGGCCATCTTCCACCGCTATGCTTTCCCGCTCTTGCGCGTGCGGATGTACCGGGAAGGACGCACCTGGAAGGTGGGCCAGATCTTCCCGATTCCGATGAACCAGCTCAACGAGAGCGAACAGCGCTTCTTCCAGGCGCAGATCTCCAAGCCGCTCGCACTCGGAAAGCGCGTGCGATCGCACCATGCGCGGCTCCATCGGATCGCTTGCCTGTGGGACAAAGACGATCCGTTCGCCGCCTCCGACGAGGAGACGCTGGAGCGTTTCACCCGGGTGGCGCTCCAGGAAGGCGTGCTATTCGAGATCATCGGTAAGGACGATCTGGCCCGCCTCGGCGAGTACGATGCGCTGTTCATCCGGACGGTGACCGGAATCGACCACTACTCCTTCGCCTTCGCCCAGCGCGCCCAGAGCATGGGCATGCCCGTGATCGATGACCCGCAGTCGATCATGAAGTGCTCGAACAAGGTCTACTTGCACGAGTTGTTCCAGCGGGAGGGCATCCCCACGCCCCGCACAATCACGGTGTCGCGCCGGACGCCGGCCGAAGAAACGGCCGCTCTCGGCTTCCCCTTGATCGTCAAGCTGCCCCAAGGCTCTTTCTCCACGGCCGTCAAGAAGGCCGACGACAGCGCCGGGCTGGAATCCGTCCTCAACGAGATGTTCAAGGGATCGCCGCTGTTGATCGTCCAGGAGTTCACTCCCACCAGCTTTGACTGGAGGATCACCGTCCTGGAGGGCAAGATTCTGTTCTGCTGCCGGTACCACCAGGCCAAGGACCACTGGCAGATTGCCCAGCGCTACGCCAGCGGATACACACGGTACGGGAAGGTGGAAGCGGTGCGGGAGCGCGAGGTGCCCCTCGGGGTCCGCAAGCTGGCTTTGCGCGGCGCGGCGTTGATCGGTGAGGGTCTGTACGGGGTCGATCTCAAGGAAACCCGCAACGGTCCCCTGATGATCGAGATCAACGACAACCCCAACATCGACGCCAACTTCGAAGACGCGATCGCCAAGAACCGCCTCTATCAATGCATAATCCAGGTCTTTCAGCGGCGGCTGCGCGCGGCGGCACGGGCCGCCCGGAAGGTGAGCCAGTGAAGGAGGCGGACCGGCGCCCCTACCGGCTGTTCGAAGTCGCCGGCATCGAGCTGGAATACCCCACGGTGGGCGATGATCTCGAGGTTCGGGATCTGGTCGGCCCGCTTTTTCGCGCATTGGCCGGCCGCCCGGCGTCCGACGCCGTCTACCGCGACGCCGTCTTTTCGAACGAACTCGCCTCCCACGTCTTTGAGATCAAGACCCGGGAGCCGGAGAGGAGCCTGGCCCGCGCCGGGCGGCGACTCTACGAGGGAGTGCGTCACGTGCTGGGGATTCTGCGGGACCGGTTTGGCGCGCGCCTGCTCCCGACGGGAATGCATCCTTTCCTCGATCCGGCGACCGCTCGGATCTGGCCGCGTTCCGGACGCCCGATTTACGAAACCTACGCCCGGGCGTTCGACGTACGGGGCCACGGGTGGATGAATGTCCAGAGCTGCCACCTGAACCTTCCCTTCGGCTCCGAAGAGGAGACCGCGCTGCTGCATAACGCCATTTGCTGCCTGACGCCCTATCTGCCGGCCTTGACGGCCAGCTCGCCCATTTACGGCGGCGCGCCGGGGCCGTACGTGTGCAACCGCCTGGCGTTCTACCGCGACAATCAGCGCCGGATCCCGCAGATCGCCGGAGACGTCATCCCGGAATACATGACGACGTACGCGCGGTACCGGCGCGAGATTCTGGAGCCGATCTACGGAGCGCTCGACCGGGTCGACAGCGCCGCCAGGCTGAAACACGAGTGGGTGAACTCCCGCGGGGCCATCCTGCGGTTCAGCCGGAAGGCAATCGAGATCCGCACACTCGACACGCAGGAGTGTGTGCGGATGGATATCGCCGTCGCCGTCTTTGTGCGGAGCGCGCTCGCCTACCTGACCGAGGAGCTCCGGGAACAGCGGCTCGCGCTGCCGCCGCACGGACTGCTCGTCGAGGATTTCAACGCGGTGATCCGGCATGGCAGCCGAGCATCGGTGCAGTCGCCGCACCTGGGAAACCTTCTCCGGATCCGCGGCAACCGGCCCCTCCGCCCCACACACCTTCTGGAGCGGCTCCTCGAAGAGAGCGAGAGTTACGCGTCCGCCGCCGAACGGGCCCACCTGCCGCTGGTGTCGGCGCGTCTGGAACAGGGCAACCTCTCGGAACGCATTCTGGGGCGGCTGAGGCGCGTCCCGCCGCGGACCGCCGAGCGGCGCCGGGACGCCATCCGGGGCATTTACCAGGAACTTGCCGCATGCCTCGAAACCAACTCACCCTGGTGAACGAACGCACGACGGGCGGTCTCGCCCTACTCCTGACCTGTGAGCACGCCTCGAACCGGATTCCCTCCCGGTACGGCAATCTCGGCCTGACACCCGGGGATCTGGCCTCGCACATCGCCTGGGACCCAGGAGCTCTCGCCGTCGCCCGCACGTCAGCCCGGCGGTTGGGGTGCCCCCTCCACGCCGGGCGCTGGTCCCGCCTGCTCGTCGATCTCAACCGGTCCGAGGGGCATCCGAAGCTGATGGCGGTCTCGAGTTTCGGCGTTCGTATCTCCGGTAACGAAGCGCTCTCTCCGGCCGAGCGGGAATACCGCCTCCGCCGTTTCTACCGGCCGTACCGGGAAGCGGTGAAGGCCGATCTTACGGCGCTTATCCGGGACGCCGGCTCGTGCCTCCATATCGGCGTGCACACCTTCACGCCCTTCGCCGCCGGCCGCGAGCGCCGGGCCGACGTTGGTTTGCTCTACGACCCCGCGCGCGATCTCGAGCGGCGGATCGTGGACCGGCTGGCGGCCGGCCTGGCGGACGCAGGCTTGCGCGTCCGCCGCAACTACCCCTACCGCGGCGTAAGCGACGGGCTCACGACCGCGTGCCGGCGCCGGTTTCCCGACCCCACGTACGCGGGCATCGAGCTGGAGGTCAACCAGGGGGTGGTCTCCCAGACGCGCCGGATCGCCGGCTGCCTGGCTAATCTGCTCGATTCTGCTCGAAGATCTCCGGCGGAGTGGTGAGAACCCCGCGGGCGCCGCGCGTCAAGTCATCGCGCCCGAAGCCGTCTTCCCACCATTCCACGGCTTGAACACCTCGCGGATGCGGTCCAGAGCCCACACCAGGTCCTCGCGCGAGATCACCAGGGGCGGAGCCAGCCGAATGACCTTTTCGTGAGTTTCCTTGGCGAGCACGCCGTGTTCTTTGAGCCGTTCGCACCAGGCCCGCGCCGGACCGCGCAACTCAACTCCGGCAATGAGGCCGCGCCCGCGGATCTCGACGATCTCGGGATGGAGGATGCCCCGCAGCCCTTCGAGAAGAACTTCTCCCAGCACTTCCGCCCGCTCGGCCAGGCGTTCCTCGCGCAGAACCTGGAGCGCGGCCCGGGCGACCGCGCAGCCCAGCGGGTTGCCGCCGTAAGTGCTCCCATGGGAGCCGGGGCCGAAAACTCCAAGCACTTCGCGCGTGGAAACGACCGCCGACACTGGATAGAAGCCGCCGGAAAGCGCCTTGCCGAGGATGTACACGTCCGGCTGCACGTTCTCGTGATGGCAGGCAAACAGCTTGCCCGTCCGGCCCAGACCCGTCTGGATCTCGTCGGCCATCATCAGAACCTGGCGCCGCGAACAGATCTCGCGAGCCGCCCGAAGATAGCCGTCCGGAGGAATCCGCACCCCGGCCTCGCACTGAATCGGCTCGAAGAGGAAGCCGCAGGTGTACGGAGTGATCGCCGCCTCCAGCGCCGCCGCGTCCCCGAAAGGGACGGTGATAAAGCCGGGCGTGAACGGCCCGAAGCCTTGCCGGTAGGACGCGTCGGAAGATAAGCCGACGATGGTGGTGGTGCGGCCGTGGAAGTTGTCGGCGCAGACGACGATCTCGGCGCGGCCGTCCGGAATTGCTTTGTTCTGGTAGCCCCACCGGCGGGCAGCTTTGATAGCGGTCTCGACGGCC
>CAYRPT010000023.1:0-13546 GCA_964425895.1 uncultured Solibacteraceae bacterium
GGATGGTGAAGGTGGAGCCCTTGCCCGGTTCGCTTTCGACGCGGATCTCTCCGCGGTGGCGCTGCACGATGTTCATGCTGGTGAACAGGCTCATGGCGGCCCGCACCCGGCTGCCTTCCACGCGAAAGCCGGGATTGAACAGGCGGTCGAGCTGCTCCTCGGGAATGCCGCGGCCGGTGTCCGCGATCTGGATGCACGCGAAGCCGTTTTCCTGGAACGACCGGATCGTGATCAGGCCGTCCTCCGGAATGGCCTCGCCGGCGTTGCGCAGCAGGTTCAGCACCACCTGGTTGAGTTCCGCCGGGTAACCCAGAATGGGCGCCGGATCTCCCAGTTCCTGCACGATGGCGACGCGCGCGGGCAGCACCGGCTTCACCACCGCCAGCGTGTCGCGAATGGTCTCGTTCAGGTCGAACCGCTGGAACTCGGCCTGGTCCAGGCGCGCGAAGCTCTTCAGGCTCTGGATCAGGTGCCCGATCCTGGCGCTCGCGTCCGAGATCAGTTTTCCGTTCTTGCGCAGCGCCGCCACGGTGGCCTGCACGGACCGCCGCGACTTCAGCTCGTCCACCGTCCGGCTTGTCTCGATCGCCTCCACCACGCGCTCGGCCGCGGAGAGCGAGATGTCGGCGGCGGTGCGAATGGCGCCGAGCGGGGTGTTGATCTCGTGGGCGATGGCGGCCACCAGGTCTCCCAACGCGGCCATCTTCTCGCTGTGAACAAGCTGCGACTGAGCCTCCTGCAACTCGCGCAAAACGCGGTTCAGCTCTTCATTCTTCTCTTTGAGCTCGACGTTCTTCAGCCGGTGGATCTCCGCCTCGCGCTGACTGCGCTCGACCTCGATGCCGATCTGGAGGTTCTTCAGCTTGGTGCTTTCCTCCTCGTTGAACACCTCCTCCCTGAGCCGGTGGAACGCGCGCTGATGATCCAGGGCGGTTTTGTAGTCGCCCGTAAGCTCGCAGAGCCTCGAAAGCAGCTCGTGAGCCTGAAGCTCCTTCGGCTTCGCCCCGATCTCGCGCGCGATTCCCAGCGCCCGGTGTAGAACGTCGCCGGCCTCGTCGAATTGCCCCTTCGCCAGGTGGATGCGGCCCAGGTTCAGCATGCTGGTGGTCTGGGCCTGCTGGTTCGCCTGGTCCATCCGGATGCGGAGGCTCAACTCGTGCAGTTCCTGGGCCCGGTCCAGCTCACCGCGGGATTGATAGATCTCTCCAATGTCATTGAGCGCCCGGGATTCTCCAATCCGGTTGTTGATCCTCCGGTAGATCTCCAGCGCGCGCTGATGGCAATCGAGCGCCCGGTCCAGGTCGCCCTGGGCCTGATGGACCACCCCGAGACCGGAAAGCGAGCGCGCTTCGCCCAGGCCGTAGCTCTGTTCGGCGAAGATCTGGTGGCTCCGCGAATGGAAGTCCAGGGCCTTCTGGTGATCCCCGATGGATTGATAGATGCCGCCGACGATCGTGTTCGCCCAGGCGAGCGACCAGGGATCGGCCAGCTCCTCGACGATGCGCAGCCCGCGCATTCCATCTTCGAGCGCCTTGTCATAGTTGCCGAGGCTCCACTGGACCAGCGCAATGACGGCCAGCGCGTTGGCCTCGGTCCGGCGGTCCTTGAGCTCCTCGGCCATCTGGCGGGCCACCAGGGCCTCCGCCAGGGCGTTCTTGTAGCGCGCGAGCATGTAGTGCGCGAACGCCGAATTCCGGAAAGCCGCTGCCAGCCCCTCTTTGTAAGCGGCGGCCTGCGCGATGTCCATCGCCTGCCGGGCGAGCTCAAAGACGCGGTCCCACTCCCCGCGTTCCCGCACCTGCCAGCCCAGCTCGTTCAGCAGGTCGACCCGCTCCCTCGCATGCCCGGAGCCGTCGGGCAAGGCCGCCAGCTTTGCCTCCAACTCCGCCACGGTGTCCGGCATGTGAGCTTTACCCCTTCCCCCTATTGTAGTGATGCGCGGCGGGCTCCTCCGGGGCGTCATGACGCCGGAGCCGGGAGATCCTCCTTTGCGCTCTCGCGCCGGCCGCCGCAGTTGAAGTCCGGCAGGGGCGGTGAGGGGCAGTCTTGCCCGCCGCGCGGGGGCATGTCGTAGATGGCCTTGGGCCGATGTGCCTTGTCGGCCACCAAGTCCCGGTCGAATGCCGGCACGTCGTAGCGGTCCTTGCCGCACTCGACGATACTATTAGGTAATCCGCGCATGCGGAGGTGGAAGGCGCATGCCTTCGGCCCCGAAAGGGGCTTTTGCTTTTAGGGCAGCCATTTGATCCCCCATCCGTTCAGACCGCCCGAAGGGCTGCGATCGTACTTCGTCTCCGAGAGACTCCGCCCGATCAGCCAGGTTTTCCAGTTCTCCAACAGGAAGGGGAATCAACTTATAGCCTTGAATTCAGCGGAACTTTTGTTCTGATGCCGCAAAACGCGCGGGCTGCTACTTGACTGCAATGAGGGCGCCCGCGGCCCTTTGCGGGCTGCCCCGGCACACCCGCCCTGGAACTAAAGTCCTAGGTGGCCGCCGCCGATGATTGCCATGAAGGAGATCTTTCGGCATGACCCATCAGCTTCCGGCACGCGCGGCCGCGATCGTCGTTCTCGCGGTGCTCCCGGCGTTCTTCGCCGACGCCGAGGAACCCGCCAATGGCGCCACCTATCTCGACGGCACCATCAAAGACATCCCGTGGAACACGAGCGGGAAAATCAACTTGACGGATCCCTCGGCCTTCCACTTCGAATACGGGGACATGAAGTACTCCATCCCCGCCGGCCGGATCCAGGGCTACCGGTGGGAGCGCGAAGTGATCGGAGGCTTCGGCGAGCAGGTGAGCCAAGGCATGAACAAGGTCGGCCGCGCCATCCTCCCGATGTTCTACAACGACAGCAAATTCCTGACGGTGCGCTTCCGGAATAGCGACGACACGGCGACGGACCGGATCGTGTTCGCGGTGCCCAGAGAGTTAGAGAAGGCCGCCGATCCGCTGCTGGCCGCCTGGGTACGCAGGAACCTTGCCTCTCCGGTGGCGGCGGCGTCCATCAGTGAAGCCGACGCCTGGTGGGGCAACCGCTACTGGCGGACGAACCGGAACCGCCATCTCTGGACGGCCCGGCCCGACGCCCAGCCCGCAGAGAAGCCGATGGACCTGGCCGCCCGCGACGAATAAAGCCGATCCGGGCTTCGGCCGCGGAGCGCTCTAAGGCCAGCACTCCACCACCACCACGCCTGCCTTCAGCGCCTCGCGCGAAGCCGGCGCATCCGCTCCCGCGCCCCGCGGCGCAGCCTCGATGGCCACGCCGTGGGTCCGCAAGAACTCCTGAAGCACGGTGGACTTGAGCGCGAAGCTCACGCCCTCCGCGGCTCCCCCGGTGTAGATTGGGCTCAGGTTGCTGATGGTCATGCCCACGACGTGGCCGTACGCATCGACCAGCGGACCTCCGTCTTCGCCCGGCGCCACCGGGACCGTGATCTGAAACATCCGTACATCCCGATTGGGTCCGACGGTTCCCCGGATCCGGCCGGACCGGAACTGCGGCTCCGCGGCGGACCCCGCCGGATAGGGATACGCCGACAGGTGAACTACCTCGCCCAGGCGCAGATCATCGCTCTCACTCCAGCGGAGCGCCGTCACGGGTAATCCGTCGGGTTTCTTCACCACGGCCACGCCATTCGCCGCGTCCAAGGCGTGAACCGACGAGGCGAACCGCGCGCTGCCCGCTCGTACCGTGATTCGCGGACAGGCGGCCACCAGGTGGCTCGCGGTCACTATCCAGCCTTGCGGCGCCACCGCGAAGCCCGAGCCGCTGCTGGCCGGATCTCCTACGAACTGCTCACCCGCTTCAGGCGCGAGGTGCTCCGGGGCGGCCCGCTGGCTCTCGCCCGAGACCAGCCGCTTTGGCTCCAGCCGTTCCTGGAGCAGGCTCTGCGCCGCCGCGATCTGTTCCGGCGTCATGAGCTTCGTGAGCGCTTCGCGGTTGTTTCGGGCCACCTCGTCGCCCTGAGCCGCCGCCAGGTTCGCCCACAGGTGCGCCTGCACATAATCCTGCGGGACGCCCCGGCCGTGAAAATACATGAACGCCAGGTTGCTCTGGGCGTCCACCTGCCCTTGGTCGGCCGCCATCCGGTACCATCGGACAGCAGCATCGTCATCCTGCGGAACGCCCTGGCCGTTGGCGTAGGCAAAGCCCAGGTTGAACTGGGCTTCGGCGCTCCCCTGCCCGGCAGCGCGGCCGTACCATCGGACCGCCTCGCCCCCGTCCCGGGGCACACCCGACCCGCCGGCGTAGGCGCGGGCCACGAAAAGCTGCGCTTCCAGGTTGCCTTGCTCGGCCGGCCCACGGTACCACCGGACGGCTTCCCCGGCGTTCACCGGCACACCCAGGCCCCGGGCATGGGCGTCCCCGAGCGCCAGTTGCGAGGGGATGTACCCCTGCTCCGCCGCGGCGCTATACCAGCGAACCGCTTCGGCGGGATCCGGCGGGACGCCCCGGCCATCGGCGTAAATCCGTCCAAGCTCATGCTGCGCCGGCGCCAGGCCCTGGGCGGCGCCGAACCGGTACCACTCGATCGCCTCCGCATCGCTGGCTGGCTGGAACTGTCCACTTTCGAACAGCATGCGAAGCGCGAGCGTCGCCCCGGCGTGCCCCTGCTCCGAGGCGGCCCGATACCATCTCGCCGCCTCCCTCGCGTCCGGCTGGACACCCTTTCCGACGGCGTAAGCAAAGCCGAGCGCATAGAGAGCTTCCGGGTTGCCGCTCCCGGCGGCCGCCCGGTACCACCGGAGGCTTTCCTCATCACTGGCGGGGACTCCGCGGCCCTCGCCCAGGATCCGCGCCAGCTCGACTTGAGCATCCGGGTGTCCGCGTTCCGCCGCCATCCGCAACCACCGGACAGCCTCCGGCCCGCTCGCTTCGAAACCCAATCCCTCCGCGTAGCCATGCCCGACGTGGTACTGAGCCTCGGTATGCCCCTGTTCGGCCGCCTTCCTGTACCAGGCGGCCGCCTCGGACTCGTTCTTCTCGACCCCCCGTCCCGCTTCGAGCGCCGCACCCAGGAGAAAACAGGACTCTGTATGGCCTTGCTCGGCCGCCCGCCGGAACCAGCGGGTAGATTCCGTAGCGTCGCGCGGCACGGAGTCTCCGCCGGCGTAGAGCTTGCCCAGCAGATACTGGGCCGCTACGTGCCCCTGCTCCGCCGCCATCCGATAGAAACGGACCGCGCCCGCGGGATCCTTCAGGGGCAAGCCGCGGCCGTCGAAGTACATCTGGCCCGCGGCATACTGTGCTCCCCGGTGGCCTGCTTCGGCGGCCCGCAGGTACCATTCCAGGGCCTTCGCCTCGTCGGCGGGCACACTTTTCCCCTTGGCGTAGATCTCTCCGAGCGTGAATTGGGCGAGCGCGTTGCCGGATTCGGCCGCGGGTGTGAGTTCCGCCAGGGCGGTCTGATAATCGCCCCGTGAATAGGCCACCATGCCGCTGTCGAAGTCCGCCCGGCCCGGAGCCGCGAATCCGGCCAGCAGGCCGGCGACGAGAGCGCCGTACGGCAGAATCAGCCGGCGCCAGCGCAGATCGTGTTCCCCTTCCCCAGCCATCCGAAAAACTCCGATCCTGGGCCTCCCGGCGCCGGCGGACGGCGCCCTCGCCCGGATGGGCTACTTCAGGTTCTCTCGAATCAGCCGCTCAACGATGATGACGTCTTTCCATTCGCCGTCCAGGCGGCTGTGAAACCGGTGGGTCCCCACCTCGCGGAAGTCCAGCGCCCCAACCAGGGCGCGGCTGGCGGTGTTCTCAGGGAAGATCCGCCCTACGAGCTTCCAGAAACCCCTGCTCCGGCACTCGTCGATTAATGCCTGAAGCGCGACATGCCCTGCCTTGCGGCGCCGCACCGAGCGGTCGACGTACACGGAGGCCTCGGCGACGCCCGCATAGCACTCCCGGGCATCGTAGGCGTGGGACGAGGCGAAGGCGATAATCCTGCCGTCGTCCTCCACGACGAGGATGGGGTGGCGGCCGTCGAACCACTGTCGCACGTCATCCTCGGTTCGTTTCTTCGTCTCGAAGGTGGCCAGCCGGTCCTCGATGCCCTCGTTGTAGATGCGCGCGATTTCGCGCACGTCACCGGGTTGTGCGGGTCGGGCTTGCATCGCCTGAAAGGACAGTGTAGCAGGAGGGGCCTGCTACCATGCTGGTAAGAACCGTCCCCCGATGAGCTTCTCCCGCATTCTGGTGCGCGCGGCCAACTGGGTCGGCGACGCGGTCATGTCACTGCCGGCGTTGCGCGCGATCCGCGCGCGCTTCCCCCAGGCGGAGATCTCCGTTCTGGCCCGGCCCTGGGTGGCGGACCTCTACGCCCGGGAACGCTTCGCCGACCGGGTGATCGCCTACACGGCGGGCCCCGGCGCCGGCGACTGGGCGGGCCGTTGGAAGGCTGCCCGGGAGCTTCGCCGCCTGCGCTTCGAGGCTGCTATCCTCCTTCCGAACTCCTTCGACGCGGCCTTGGTGGCGTGGCTGGCCGGCATCCGGCGCCGCATCGGCTACAACCACGACGGGCGGTGGTGGCTGCTCACCGACCCGGTTCCCCGGCCCCGTCCGGGCGAGATTCCCGTCCACGAAAGCTTCTACTATCTCGAGCTCTTGCGCCGCGCCGGTCTGTTGGACAACCTGCCCGCGGCGCCGGAAGTCCGGTTGGATGCGCGGGAGGATGCCGCGGCCGCCGGGGAGCGGCGTTTCGAGGCGGCCGGCCTGGCCCGCGGCGTCATTGGCGTGAGTCCCGGGGCCGCTTTTGGCGGCGCCAAGCGATGGTTTCCGGAACGGTTTGCCGCCGCGGCGGCGCGGGTCGCCCGGACCACGGGTGACTGCGTGGCCATCTTCGGCTCCGCGGCGGAACACGAGCTTTGCGCCACCGTCGCCCGTTCGGTTGAAGCCGCGGGTGTTCCGGTCCGCAACTTTGCCGGCGAAACATCGCTGGGGGAGTTCATCGAGCTGGCCGCCGCCTGCCGGGTGTTCCTCACCAATGATTCCGGAGCGATGCACATCGCCTCCGCCCTCGGAGTGCCGACCGTGGCGGTATTCGGCGCCACCGACCACCGCGCCACCGGGCCGGCGGGCGCCTGGTCCCGCGTGGTGTGCGAACCCGTCGACTGCGCGCCCTGCAAGCTGCGCGAATGCCCCATCGACCACCGCTGCATGGAGCGCGTCTCCTCCGAAAGGGTGGCGGAGACCGCGCTGGAACTGCTGAAATAGGAGATCGTGGATACCCGTTCCAAAATCCTCCATTGGCCCGGCGACGCCGACGTGCTGCAACGCAAGACGGCCGGGCCAACGGCGCGCAAGGCCGTGGTCGGTTACTTCGATCCGCTGCTCGCGGCTCATGCCCGGCGGCTGCGCGAGATCGCGAACGGGAGCCGCGTGGTGGCGGTCGTGACATCGCCGGAGCGTCCGGTGCTTCCGGCGGCGGCCCGGGCGGAATTGGCGGCCGCGCTCGAGGTGGTCGAACACGCGCTGGTGGTGCCGCCGGCCGACCTGCCGGGAATTCTCAGCATCGTCCCGAAACAGCAAGTGGTGTTCGCGCAGGAAGACGACGCCCGGATCACCGAGGAGTTGATCCGGCTCGTTCGAGCGCGCCAGAGCCGGCAGACACCTTCCTGATGGCCCGTCCGGGTGACATTCTGGTGGTCCGTTTAGGGGCAATGGGCGATATCATCCACACCCTCCCCGCCGCGGCGACTTTGAAGCACAGTTTCAGCGGATGTGGGCTGGCCTGGGTGGTGGACCCGCGCTGGAGTGTGTTGCTCGAAGGCAATCCTTTCGTGGATGAAGTGATTCCGCTCGATCGGACGTCCTGGCGGTCGGTGTGGTCCGCCCTCCTCCGGTTGCGGGGCGCGGGCTTTGAAACCGCGGTCGACTTCCAGGGGCTCCTCAAATCGGCGCTGGTCGCCTCGATAGCCCGGCCGCAGCGCCTGTTCGGCTACCACCAACGTCAAGCGCGCGAATGGCTGGCTGCGCTTTTCTACTCCGACCGGGTCCTGACGCGGGCCGCCCACGTGGTGGATCGCAATCTCGAACTGGCGCAGGCCGCCGGGGCGACCAACGTTCTGCGCGCCTTCCCGTTGCCGCCCGGGCTTCCCGAAGGGGAGCTGCCGTCCGGCGGCTTCGTACTCGCCTCGCCGCTGGCCGGTTGGCCGGCAAAGCAGTGGCCGCTGGCGTACTACTCCGAACTGGCTTCGCTGCTTAGGCGCCGCCTCGGCCTGCCGCTGGTGCTGAACGCCGCCCCGGCAGCGGTCGGCCGGTTGAGCGCCGCGGGCTGCGCGTTGCATGGTTCCTCCGTCGCCGGGCTCATTGACGCGACGCGCCGGGCGCTGGCGGTGGTGGGCGTCGACAGCGGTCCGCTGCACCTGGCGGCGGCTTTGTCCAAGCCCGGCGTGGCGATCTTCGGCCCCACCGACCCCGAGCGCAACGGCCCCTACGGCGGCACTTTCACGGTCCTCCGCAGCCCCTCGGCCCGGACCACCTACCGGCGGCGTTCCGGGATTGAGAACTGCATGAAGGAGATCCGGCCGCACGCGGTCTTTGAGGCTCTCGAAGCGCGACTGGCGCACCGGGCGGAGGGCGGCGCTTGATGCCGAGGTATTGGTTCCCCAAGCCTTACTCCGACCGGGTGGCCCGTCTCCGGGTGCCCAGCGGCTTTCTGCTCGCCGGGCTGTTCCTTTGGCTGGCGGAGCCGTCCGGAAAGTCCATGGCAGCCGGCCTGCCGGTTTCGGTGGCGGGCCTGTGGCTCCGGGGCTGGGCCGCCGGACACCTCGCCAAGAACCAGCGCCTCGCCGCTACGGGACCGTATGCCTACTTGCGCAACCCCCTGTACCTCGGGACGCTGCTCGTGGCCGCGGGGCTGGTGATCGCCGCGCGCCAGTGGGTGCTGGCGGTTTTGCTCGGCGCGGTGTTCCTACTGCTCTACCTGCCGGTTATTCAGGAGGAGGAGAAACATCTCCGGGAGCTGTTCCCCGAATTCGAGGCCTACGCGGCCCGGGTCCCCCTGTTGTGGCCACGCCCCGCCCCGGCGCCGCCGGGCCGGTTTCAATGGGCGCTCTACCGCCGGAACGAGGAGTACAACGCCGCGCTCGGTTTCCTGGCGGCGGTGGCCGTTCTGCTCTGGAAACTCGCCTGACCCCTCTCCGCCGGATCGTGATGGCCGCGATGGGCGTCCCGAAGGATGGCTACACTCATGCCGTCAACCTGCGCGCGGCCGGCGATCTGTACAAGAAGCTCGTCCAGGCGGCGGAAGGCTACGCGTGCGCGGTCCCGGGTCCCGGTGATCCACCAGGCGGTCGCGGTGAACCAGCGCCTCTTGCGACAACGTCCCAGGGGGCGGAGGGATGGTCCACCGAGGCATCATCGCCCTCCCCACGTGTGTACTGCGAGATGCGGCTCGACGCGGAGGTGGAGACCATCTTTTGGTCGGAATCAGGAACGTCCCAGCTCACTTCCGTCAAGCGGCGTGTTCAGCGATACTGGCGCGCGATGTTGTACTTCCGCATGCGCGATTGAAGAGTCGTTCGCTTTAGGCCCAGACGCGCGGCCGCGCCATCCGGGCCGCCGACCTGACCTTTTGCTTCCTCCAGCGCTTTTATGATCCGCTCCCGCTCCGCGGGCTGCGACGTTTTTGAATTCCGGCTATGCAGCGAAGCCGGCTCAGACTTCTCCATGAACTCGGGCATTGCGACGTGGAGCGTGTTCCCGCTAGTCAGGATGACGGATCGCTCGATCAGGTTCTGTAATTCGCGAATGTTGCCCGGCCAGTCATACCGCGTGAGCGCCTCTAATGCAGACGTCGCAATCGTGTCGATATTGCGGCCCATCCGGTGTGCGTGTTTTTGAACGAAATAGCGCGTTAGCAGAGGAATGTCGTCGCGGCGCTCCCGGAGCGGGGGCACATGCAAAGGGAAAACGTGCAGCCGGTAGTACAGGTCTGCGCGAAATCTATTCTCGTCAACCATCGCCTTGAGATCACGGTTGGTGGCGGCCACGAACCGAACGTCCGTTCGGATCGTACGATTGCCGCCAAGCCTCTCGAATTCCTGGTCCTGGATAGCGCGGAGCAGCTTCGGCTGGAGTTCGAGCGGCATCTCCCCGATCTCATCGAGAAATAACGTGCCCTGGTGGGCCAGTTCGAATCGTCCAATCTTCTGCGCAAAGGCTCCGGTAAACGAGCCCTTCTCATGTCCGAACAACTCGCTTTCCAGGAGGCTGGCGGGAATTGCGGCGCAGTTCACCTTAATGAAGCTGCCCTTTCTGCGGCCACTCAACTCGTGGATTGCCCGGGCGACTAGTTCCTTTCCCGTTCCGGTTTCCCCCAGTATGAGGACGGTTGAATCTGTCGGCGCGACGATCTGAACACTCTTTAAAGTGGACTGAAATGCCGGTCCTTCACCGACCATGTTCCCAATGTTGTGATCGAGGCGGATCTCGTCTTCAAGGTAGAGCTTCTCAGTAGCGAGCCGCTCCTTGATTTCCGCCAGTTCGCCGTAGGCGAGTGAATTCTCGACCGCGATGGCGATCTGGCATGCGACCTGCGCAAGAAACTCGACATCGGCGGGAGGCCATGGGTCATCGGTGGTGCGAACGAGCGCCAACGTCCCCAGGGTGCGGTCTCGAGAGATCAACGGGACCGAGCAGATGGATTTGCATCCCAGCGCCACAAACCGCCCGAAAACCGGGGACGGATAGCGGTCTATATCGAAGTCGTAAGCGACGACCGGTTTCCCGGTGGCGAGCACCTCGGCCGCGGGCATATCCACCGGATCAAAGGGAGCCTTGAATTCTTCTAGGAGCTGGGTGCGCGTGGAATGCAGCGCGTAGGGATCCTGGGTGCCGGTCTTTTCGTTGCACAACGTCAACAAGGCATAATCGTGCCGGATGACCCTCGAGAGCTGGTCGGATATCGCAGAGAACAACTCGTCCGGCACCAACTTCGACACAAGTGCGTTAGAGATGTCGAACACCGTGCGCAAGCGGTCCCGCTCTCGCACGGCCGCCCGCTTGGCGAGGAAGGCCTCGACGGCAACCGCAAACTCGCTGGCGACGCGCTCCAGGAAGGCGATCTCGGCCGGGCTGGGATCGAGTGGCGCCACGGAACTGAACCCGAAGGCGCCCAGGCGGCTCTCGCCGGCGGAGAGGGGAACGAGCACCGTGGTACTGAGCCCGAACTCCCGGCGAGCGCGGCCTACGAACTGCGGCCACCGGGTTTCAGAGTCCAGGCGCGAGATGATCAGCGGCGCTTGGTTCCGCCATACCCAGCCGGCCGGGTCCTCGTCGACCGGCAGCCGTAGGCTTGTGATGACTGGATTTCCAGGCGCACTCAAAATGTGCCCCTGCATGGCGTTTTCGTTGGGATCGTGAAGAATCAGCCCGAGATGATCGAAAGTGACAACCCGGCCAAGAGATTCGGCTACGCCGGCGAGCAGGGCGTCGAAGTCAGTTCGGCCTGCAAGCGATCGGGAGAGCGCCAGAACAGCCTCATAGATATCGCTGGAGGATGCTCCCACAGGCTCGATCATAACGAATTCCGGCTCCTGCTGACGGCAAGTGCCACCTGAGGCCGGCCCAGGCCGATGGCCCCCATTTCGGCATCCGGCGCCCCTTTCCGCACGACGATTCGCCGGGAAGACACGCCGTCACGAGAGTCCCACGGGACCGGATGCTTGCATAAACAAGTGGAGCATCGATAGTAACCATGTATCGGCCACATGGGTGCCCCGTGGAATACCTTGCACCAGTGTTTCTTCAGCGTGGACCACAATGACCTGTTCATAATCTCCGTCCTTCCGTCCGGCGTGATGATGGCAACCACGCTGCCCGTTCCAGCCCCTTTGAATTCAAGGAGCTGCAGGATCGCCGCCTTCGGCACTTCGTCACGTGCCAAAACGAAGTGCCGACACAGGCATGGGCGAGCGGTCCGCATTCACCTTCGGCGAGGACACTCTTTTCGCGCATCGGCGAGCCGTTTGCCCGGTGTTGCCTGGAGGCCGTCAGCGAGCCAATTCGAACCGTTCCGAGCGTCTCGCGCTGCAACGTCTCGCGGCGGGGACAGCGGTTGCGAGCGGGGAACAAAGCTCCCGGACTGCGCGCGTTCAGGAGCACTTCTTTGTGCGCGCGGTGCCGAGGTTGCGCCCGTTGAAATGTTGCGGTCCTCCCCTGCCGATCTCCGCGACCACATAAGAGCTGTAGACGCCGGAGGCGCTCAACTGAACGCCTCTCCCAGCCAGGCGAGACAGGAGCGAGCGGCCGTGTTCGTCAATATGAGAAACGTCGCGCAAGAAGAGATGAACCGGTCTCCCCCGGCCCATCGCCTGATAGCTACACGCCTCGACCGCATCCACGCTGTCGTCCATGAGTTGGCCGTCCACGGTGATCGTAATCGCGTTCGGCTCGTCTAATGTCAAAATCCGAATCATTGCAGATCCTCTCAGCCTCAAGCGATGCACGTATCCGTCCAACGCTGAAAGAGCTTTATCAAACACTTGCGGCCTCTTGAGACGCCGAGTCTCGGCAGACGCTGTGGCACGCGCCGATTCGTTTCTAATGCACGCCGCATGAACCGCGCCCACCATCGCGGGCCGAGTTCGCTTCCGGGTGTTTCACCGGGCATCGCTAGCGGCTACGCGGAGAACAAAGGCTCCAACAATCAGGAACACCGATTCCGTGCGCCCAGTGAGAGTGACGTTTCGGCGTTTCGGCACCTTGGATCGGCAGGAGCCGAATGTGCCGAGGGCGTTTCATGCTCCTACCGCGGCAAGTCTTTGATTCCGTTTGGCCCATCAAACGGCGGGCCAGGTGCATCTCATGGCAACGCGCCATGAAGGTAACACCAATGAGCAGAAAGCTGCAACGATTCAGTCGCACAATCCGGTGCACCTTACTCCTGGGATCGCTCGGGCTGGTCGCGCCAGCGCAGGAGTCGACATCTTCTCCGGAAACACTCACTGTCGAGCAGGCGGTCCGCTACGCTCTTGACAAGAATCCTGTCCTACGGACAGCGGAACTTGAGGTTGAAAAGGCCGGGGACAACCTGTCCGCGTTCCGCACTCGCCGGCTGCCCTCGATTAAGTGGAGTGTGCTCGGCGGGCAACTGCTCACAAAACCCACCGTTAACTTCGACCGCGGCGTCTTCGGCACGTATCCCGGCGTCGGTCCCATCCCGGGAGACGACACCAAAGTAAACATCCCGCGTAAGCCCACTGCATTGGTGTTTGGCCAGATCCTTCAGCCGCTAAGCCAGCAATACCGGCTCGGCCTGGGGGTGAAGGCACTCGAGCTCGGCCGGCAGCTCGAAGCGGCGAAGCTCGCCGAACGCCGCGCCGCCGTTGCAGAGCAGGTACGCAAAGCCTACTACCGGTTGCTCGAAACGCAGAGTGCGCTCGAGAGCGTGGAGGAGTCTCTTCCGCTCTACCAGGAGACGGTGCGGCTCGCCAAGGTCGGTCTTCGACTGGAGACGGTTTTGGCAAGCCAGCGGCTGAGAGCCGAGGCCGAGGTCGCCAAGGTGGAACTTGAGGCGCTCAAGCTGCGCAACCCGATTGCTACG
>CAYRPT010000023.1:13561-14237 GCA_964425895.1 uncultured Solibacteraceae bacterium
ATGGGCCGCCCAGTGAATACGCCCTTTCGGACTGTGGGCGTTGAACAAATTGTTGAAGAAAGCATGGATGTCGAAGAGGCCATCCAAAAAGCCCTAAGCCAGCGGCCGGAGGTGCGGCAGGCGAGTCTTCGCGTTCAGCAGGCCGATCTCGACGTCCGGATTAAGAAATCCGAGTACATTCCTGACGTCAGCCTGGCGCTGACCTACGGCTCTGCTTTCAACTTCCAAAGCGCTCTGCCGCAGAATGTCGCCACTGCCGGGGTATTCCTCGAATGGGAGGTGTTCGACTGGGGCCGCAAGAAGCAGGAGATGAGTGCCAGACGCCATACAGCCTCGCAGGCCCGGGTCGCCGAAGAAGCTCTCGATCGGCGGATCCGCGTGGAAGTTGCGCAAGCGCTAAGACAGTGCGAAGAGACGGCGCAACGGGTGAGCGTGAGCACACTTTGGCAGCGGGCCGCTCGCGAGGGGCTGCGCGAACAGCAGTCCGCCTTCGGCCGTGAGGCTGTGCTCTTGAAGGACGTTCTGCAATCACAAACAGTTCTGGCGGCAGCGGATGACGAACAACGTCGCGCGCTGGCCGCTTATTGGTCCGCGAGGGCCGAATTGAAACGATTTTTGGGGGAACAATGAAAACGCGCAAACACGTTCTGGCAGGGATCTTCTCCGCTGCGATTCT
>CAYRPT010000024.1:0-14119 GCA_964425895.1 uncultured Solibacteraceae bacterium
GGATGTCGGCTTCGCAGACGCCATAGAGCCCCACGTCGTTGAGCTTCGACCACGCGATGCAAGGGTAGCCGGGCAGCGTATTGGCGGCCAGCGAACCGAAGCAGTCGATGGTCACGGCATTGGCCTTCTCCCGCTTCATGATGTTCTGGACGGCCAGGTAGAACCGCAGGCCGTCCTCGATTTCCTTGGCTGACGGCTCCACCACGCGCAGAGCCCCTTTCACGAACTCGTCTGCTTCCCTCTTGGCCTCACCCTCGCTGACCGCGCGGAACGCCTCCTCAAACTCGCGGCCGGTGAAGAAGCGGAAGCTGGTGCCGAACCACGAGCCGTAGGCGTCCGTGACCGGCTGACGCGCGCCGGGCGACGCCGCGCCGACGATCACCCTGCTTTTTCTTAGATGGCTCGCCGTCCGAAACGCCCGCAGGTAGGGATCCAGGTCCCCGTAGCTGGACGTCGCGACCACGTCGATCTTCTTGCCGGCTTTCTGGTAGGCCGCAATCGAGGACCATGCGTGCGTCGCGTAGGGCCGGGAGAAGAAGAGGGCCGGAACGGAGAGGCCGTCCACCAGCGCCCGGAGCGGCGGGGTCGGCTGCATGAGCGGGATCATGAGCACGCCGTCGGCGTCCCCGTACTTCGCGAGCCACGGTTTCACGTCGGCTTCGCCGCGGAGGATCTCTCCGCCCACGAACCGTGCGTGGTGCGCATTGAGGCTCTGGACCTCCCGGAGCCGCCCTTCGATCTCACTCCGCTCGGCCATAACATCGAGGCCGGTTTTCGGCCAGTGGGACTTCTCCCCGGCCAGGAACACCCTGGCCACCGTAGCCGGTTCGTTCCACGGCATCGATGCAAACTGGTCAGCCTTGAGGCGCAAAGCGAGAGGAAGCGCGCCAAGCCACTTTCCGAACTGGCGGCGCGTCACGGGGCAAGACGTTGATGTCATAATGACCTCCCTCGGGGCGGCGATGTCAGGGCCAGGGCGCGGTCCCGCGCGCAACACAGCCGCCTTCGCCGCCTACTATAGCAGTATCAAAGGTCTCAATAGCCTTTTTCCGGATCCGAGGCCGCCAGCGGGCTGCCATGTTTCGCGATTTTTCGATGGCGAAGACGGTCCTGGCAGGTTGCACGCCTGGCCTCCATGCTTTTGAGCTTGCCGCCGCCGTACAGGCTGCCCGCTCCACCAGCGAAGCCTGGGCACGGTGACCTGCCTCCACCGGCGACCGCGATGCCGGAAGAGCGCGGCCGCACGGCGGGAGCCCGGGCGGGGTGTAACCGGGCGAACGGGCGGGGTCGGCTGCGATCCGGGGGCGGCGGGCGAGGGCAGTAGCGTGAGAAGGGCGGGTTGTCGGAGAATGGCGAAGGATGTGGGGCAGAATTCCCTATTGACTCCCGGGCCGGTTCGGGTACAATCGGGGGTGCCCCGTCTCCAGAACGAAAGGCGCGGTTCATGTTCAAAACAAAAAAAGCTCGCTCCGAGGTTCCCGGCGATCCCGTGTTCACCAGCAGCGATGTTGCCCGGATCGCCGGCGTCAGCCTGCGCCAACTCCAGTGGTGGGACGAAAGGAAAGTCGTCTCCCCCCGGCATGAAGGTCATAAGAGGGTGTACCGCCCCAACGAAGTGATTGAAGTGACGGTGATCGCGGAGCTGCGGCGGAAGGGCTTTTCCCTCCAGAAGATCCGGCGCGTGTTGCGGTTTTTGCAGCGGGAGATGGGCAAGCGTCTGAGCGACGTGACCGGGGCGGATTCCAGTCTGCACCTGCTGACCGACGGCAGGAACATCTATCTCGAGGACAGCGAGTCCCGCATCATCGACATACTGAAGAACGCCCGGCAGCCGATGTTTCTGGTGTGCGTCACCGACCAGGTCCGGCGTCTGGACACGACGCAGAAGAAGCCGGTGCGATCCGAGGCGGGGCTCGCGTCGCGCCGGGCGCGGACCGCGGTGTAGGGCGCGGCGTCCGGCCCGCCGCCCGTAGGATCTCGCCGAACGGCCCGCACCGAAAAGGGCCGGCCACGCGTCTAATGTGCATCAGGGCTCGCTCGTGATGTCCGTCCGGGGCGACGAAGTCCGGAACCGGGCCCGAAGGGAGCCGCGGAGTTCCTGTTCGAGGGTCCCGGCGGGCGCAGGAATCCGGTTGCGGTCCCGATGAGAACGTAACTGATATACTCGGTTTAAGAAAGCGCGTGGGGAGGATTGATGTCCCGTTTTTGGCGGTCCCTGCTTCTTGTCCCTGTCCTGGTGGCGTTCGGCGCCGTGCTTGGTGGTTTGTACGGCCCGGCTCTGCCCGGAGTGTCGGCCGCGTCTTCCGAAGACGATATCAAGAACAGCCTGAAGTCGTTTTCCGAAATTTACGCCGTCGTGGAGAGGAACTTCGCCGAGCGGGTTTCGGCCGACACAGCCATCTATGACGGCGCCATTCCCGGGATGCTCCGGACGCTGGATCCCCACTCGAGTTTCTTCGATCCCCGGGATTTTCAGCAGCTTCGGGAGGAGCAGAAGGGCGCCTACTATGGCGTGGGGATGTGGGTTGTCGGCCGGGGCGGCAAGACGATCGTCGTCACGCCGTTCAAGGATTCTCCGGCCTACAAAGCCGGCATTCACCCTGGCGACGTGATTCTGGAGGTTGACGACAAATCTACCGCCGGGCTCAATACCACGGAGGTGGCGGACCTGCTCAAAGGTCCCAAGGGCACCAAGGTCACGATCAAGATCGGCCGCGAAGGCCGCCCGGATCCCCTGGTCTTTTCCATTACGCGGGACGAGATTCCGCGCAACAGCGTAAACGACGCATTCTTCCTCAGCGAGGGGGTGGCCTACCTCGACATCGAGCAGTTTAATGAGAACACCTCGAAGGAGGTCGAGGAGCGGCTGTCTGAGCTCGACGAGCAGAACATCAGGGGCCTGGTGCTGGATTTGCGGGACAACCCGGGCGGTCTGCTGAACGAGGGCGTCGCCGTAGCCGACCGCTTCCTCAGCAAGGGCCAGATCATCGTGAAGCACCGCGGCCGCACCTCCCCCGAGAAGCCCTACATGGCCCGCCGCGGGAACAAGGGCCAGGAGTACCCGATCGTCGTCCTGGTGAACCGCTATTCCGCCTCCGCCGCCGAGATCGTCGCCGGCGCGCTTCAGGACCACGACCGGGCCTGGATTATCGGCGAGAACACGTTCGGCAAGGGACTGGTCCAGACTGTCTACCCGCTTGTCGAGAACACCGGACTGGCGCTCACCACCGCCCGTTACTACACGCCGAGCGGCCGCCTGATCCAGCGGAACTACAAGGGGAAGTCCTTTTTCGACTATTACTATCGGGGGCGCGACGGCAACACTCCGAACACGGATGACGTGAAGATGACCGACGGAGGGCGCACCGTTTACGGCGGCGGCGGAATTACGCCCGACGAGAAGATCGAGGCTCCTAAGTTCAACGAGTTGCAGAAGAAACTGCTCCGCGGCTATGCCTTCTTCAATTTCAGCGCCAAGTACTTCGGTACGAACTCGACCGAGCTGCCGGCGGGCTGGGAACCTACGCAGGACGTGGAGAACCAGTTCCACCGCTACGCGCTCGACCAGGGCATCCAGTTCACCGAGGCCGAGTGGACCGAGAACCACCTCTGGATCCGCCAACAGCTCAAGCGGGAGATGTACACCACGGCGTTCAGCGTGGACGAAGCCCGGCGCATTGCGATTGAAAGCGACCCCATGGTAGCGGCTGCCGTCGCCGCCATGCCGAGGGCCCGGGCGCTCCTTGACCAGACGAAGCAGGTGATCGCGCAGCGGGCCCAGGAACGCGAGGAATAGACCGGCCCCGGAATGTACCAGCCATCACCCGCTCCTCAGATCACCGTGCTCGACACGGGAGGGCAGTATTGCCATCTGATCGCGCGGCGCATCCGGGAACTGGGAGTGCTTTCCGAAGTCCGGCCGTCCGACACGCCTGCCCGAGAACTTGACCAGCGGCGGGGAATCGTGATCTCCGGAGGCCCCTGTAGCGTCTACGATCCGGGCAGTCCCGGTGTTGATCCGGGCATCTTCACCGCGGGAATTCCGGTCCTTGGGATTTGCTACGGTCTCCACGTGATGGCCCATGTGCTGGACGGCGAGGTGCGGAAGGCGGGTGTGGGGGAGTTCGGCCTGGCGCGGCTGGCAGTGGTCGATTCCGAGCCGCTGTTTTCGGGGTTGAACGGGGGCGAGCAGATTTGGATGAGCCACCGGGACGCCGTGGAGAAGCTGCCGCCCGGCTTCCGGACGCTCGGCCGCACCGACACCTGTGCGGTGGCGGCGATGGGCGACCCGGCGCGCGGTTTGTACGGCGTTCAGTTTCATCCGGAAGTGGTCCACACCACCCACGGCCGGGAGATCCTGGCCAACTTCCTGTTCCGCGTTTGCGGGTGCGAGCGGGATTGGGATCCCAGCCACCAGGTGGAGGCGCTCGAAGCCCACATCCGCGACGTCGTGGGCGAACGGAACGTGTTGTTTTTTCTTAGCGGCGGCGTCGATTCGACGGTCGCCTACACGTTGTGCATCCGGGCTCTTGGGGCTGAACGGCTGCATGGGACGTATGTGGATACGGGGCTGATGCGCGAGGGCGAGACCGAGTTTGTATCCCGCATCTTTTCCTCCCTGGGCGCGCTGAGCTTCGAGGTGGAGGACGCGGAAGGGGAGTTCCTTGCCCGGCTGGATGGGGTGACGGATCCTGAGCGTAAGCGCCACATCATTGGGGAGGAGTTCGTCGAGGTGCAGGAACGCATCCTCGAGCGCGGCCACTATCTCGACGGCCATTGGATCCTCGGTCAAGGGACGATCTACCCGGACACCATCGAATCCGGCGGAACGCAGCACGCCGACGTCATCAAGACCCACCACAACCGCGTCGCGGGGATTCAGCGCCTCATCGAATCCAATCGCATCGTCGAGCCTCTGGCTTCGTTTTACAAGGACGAAGTACGGGCGATCGGCAGGACGCTCGGCCTGCCGGAGGAGTTGCTCGAGCGGCATCCCTTCCCTGGCCCCGGTCTGGCGATCCGGTGCCTGTGCTCGGACCGGGATCTGGAGATCGGGAGAAGCGACTCCGGCTGGATCCTGCCCTTCCACTCGGTGGGCGTGCAGGGCGATTCACGAAGCTACCGGCCGGTGCTGGCGCTCGAGTGCCACCCGCTCTCGGGACCGAATCTGCACGACGAGGCTACGCGGCTCATCAATCGGCGATCGGACGTCAACCGGGTGGTGGCGCGCGTGGCGGGCGCCGCGCCGCTCGAGGGGATGCGAGTCTTCCGGAGCCTGTTGTCCGCGGGCCGGCTCGCCCGGCTGCGCCGGGCGGATGCCATTGTGCGGCGCTTCACCCACGAATCCGGTTTCGACAGGCAGGTCTGGCAGTTTCCGGTGGTGCTCATCCCCGCCGGCATCCCTGGACGCCCGGATTCGGTCGTCCTCCGTCCGGTCCATTCCGTTGACGGAATGACCGCCCAGTCCGTGCTGATGGAGCGGAGCCTCCTCGACCCGCTGGCCGAAGAGTTGATGGCGGTGGAAGGGGTCTGCGCCGTCTTCTACGACCTGACGCACAAGCCACCCGCGACGATCGAGTGGGAGTAGATCGGGCGCGCCGCCAGCGGCTGCTTCCAGAAGCCAGGGGTGTTTCCGGGATCGAACCGGCGTGATAGTCTACTGGCGGTCCGGAGCGTTGCGACGGATGGACGACACGGACCGGGAAATCGAGACAGGGACGGACTCCGGATGCCGGAGGCCGTCCCGAAAGATTGCGCTCAGCCATCAGCTTTGGCGGTCAGCTTAATGGCTGAGTGCGATGCCGGTAGCTTGACTTGACGGCAGTCAGCGGCCCGCTATGCGGCCATCAGCACCACCGAGGCGAAGCGCATGCTGACCGCGCTGCTTCCAAGCTGACCGCTGAATGCTGAAAGCTCCCGTCCTCAAGATCTCAAGTATCCCTAGGCTATACCTAGAAGATGTACTTGAGACCGAACTGCAACTCGCGCATGCTCGTTGCGGTGCCGCGGATCGTGCCGAACGACGGGTTCGGCGTCTGGGTTCGGCTGTTCCAGTTGACGTTCGGGTTTCCCCAACTCGGGTGGTTGGGGAAGTTGAACGCCTCAAACCGAAACTCGAGCCGGTGGTTCTCCTTGATGAAGAACTGCTTGTGAGCGGAGAAATCCCACTGGAAGGTCGACGGACCCATCAGGCGGTTGCGGCTGATGTTGCCCATCTCTCCCGTGTTCAAGCCCCGGAAAGCGCCGACATTCCACCATTGATTCGTGCTACGCCGATCCTCCGGCAGGTTGGGATCCTCTCCCGTGGCGCTCAGGCGCCAGTCTCCGTAGGTACCGGTCCCCGGCGCATCCCAGCCGGCTTGCGTATTCAGCGGCCGGCCGTTCTGAATCGTAATGATCGAGCCGACCTGCCACCCGCCAACGATCTGGTTGACGACGCCGCCCTGGTCGGCGAACTTCCGGCCCTTGCCGAAGGGAAGCTCCCAGAGTGTTGAAGTGACGAATCGGTGCGGCGTGTTGAACACCGAGTAACCCATGTCGCAGCCGAGGCAGTAGTTGTCCTGCGGGAAGATGTCCGAGTAATTGCCCCGGATAGCGCTGGCTGAATCCAGGGCTTTCGACCAGGTGTAGCTCACCAAAGCAGTCAGGCCGCCTGACATTCGCCGCGTCAGCTTGACGCCGAGACCGTTGTAGTTGCCGGTACCCTCGGAGTGCACGACCTGGAGCACCGCATACTCGGGGAACGGCGCGCGGCTGGCATAGCTGGTGCCGCCCGGGACCGGCTGGTTGGTGTTTTGGAGCGCCTGGAGTTTGCGGTGCAGGGCTCCGTTGTAGCCGATCTCGAATGACGTGCTTTGGCTGTGGTGGCGCTGGTTGTTGCGGAGGTACGGCTTCGTGTAGCTGGTCACCGCTTTCGGCTTCACGCCCCACACAAACGGCCGCGGCGGCAGAACCCAGGGGAACGTCGCGTCGCCGATGAAGTTCTCGAAGCTGATGTCGGGGATTTGCGGACTCGCCTGCCGGGACACACGCCCGCCCATGCCGCGGTTCATGTCGAACCGGGAGTTGCCGCTCTCGGCCGAATAGAAGACGCCGACCCCGGTCCGGATCGACCACTTGCTCGATGGCGCATAGGCAATACCGATGCGCGGCGCGAAGTTGTTGTAGTCGGTGTCGACGAGCCGGTCGCCGAGGCGTCCGTCGCGCGCGGTCTGGATTCCGGGATACCGGAAGTCCTTCCCTTCATAAAAATCGCCGCTGCCGGGCCTGACCAGCACCGGGTGGAGGCTCAGATCCTGGACATTGGTCGCTTTTACGATAAGGGGCGCGACCGAGTTGACCATGTTTTCCAGCCGGTCGTAGAAGGGCTGGAACAGTTCCCACCGGAGACCGAGATTCAAGGTCAGTTTCGGGGTCACTCGCCAGGTGTCATCGATGTAGACGGCGACGTTGTTGGCCACGAAATCGGCCTCGGCGATCGCGATGGCCGCTTCCGCCTTGGACAGCGTGCCGAGCAGCAAGTCGGCGGTAGAGTCGCCGCCCTTCAGCGTTCCAGGATCGGCCGAGTACTGGCCGTTGAACTCGAACGACCCCCGGGCGAATTCGTTGCCCGCCTGGGGATAGTTGTCCCAACGGTACTCGCCGCCAAGTCGCAGCGAATGCTTGCCGACGATCCAGGAGAAGTTGTCCGTGATCTGAAGGATCGAGTTGTCGACAATGAATGGTCCGCTCGAGTCGTCACCGAATCCGCTGACGCCCACCAGCGACGTGATGCGCGGAATACCCCAGGTGGCCGGGTCCGGCGTGCTCAGCCCCGGGATGCCGAGCTCCTCGAGAACATTGCGCTTGTTGGCGAGTTCCCGCTGAATCGAGTTGTAGAACTGGTTCCAGCCGGCGCGGAACTCGTTGACTTTGGTGGGTCCCAGCACGCGCGTGTTGGAGATCATGGCCTGGTAGGCCTTGGTGTAAAGCACGTTTCCGTTCAGCTTCAAGCCCGAATTGAGATTCGATTCCTCGGTTCGGCTGTAGCGGCCGAACCACTGTGAATTGCTGCTTTCGTTGAAGTCCATTCGCAGAATGAACTGGTCTTTGTCGATCGTTCGCGGCTGTGCCTGCTGGAAGTTGTCCCGGAGGGCGGATGTTTGGAGGTTGGGCTCCGGCCAGAACTCGAGAAGCTTGAGCGAGACCGGATCGAAAAGGTTCTTCGGGATCTGGTTGTTGGGGAACGGGTCGGCCGTGAGTTTGCCATCTACCATAGTGCGGGTAAAAGGGTTATAGAGCTGAGACGTCTTGTAGGAGAAGTCGCCATTGCGCATTGCGACAGTCGGCGTGGTGTACAAGCTGTTCGTCGTTTTGCGGTCGCGGAATCCCTCGAAGTTGGACATGAAGAACAGCCGGTTCTTGCCGTTGTACACCTTCGGGATCCACACCGGCCCGCCCAAAACAAACCCATACTGATTCCACTTGAACGGATTCTGTACGGGGTCCGTTCCCACGAAATCGTACTGCCGGGCGTCGAGTTTGTTGTTGCGGAGGAACTCGTACACGGCGCCGTGGAACTCGTTGCTGCCCGACTTGGTGGAAACGTTCACCTGGCTGGCGGCGCGGCCGAATTCCGCCGGATACACGCCGCTCTGCACCTTGAACTCCTGGAGGGCGTCCACCGACGGTAACAGGATGTACAGGTTGAAGTTGACATCGGTGTTCTCGATACCGTCGAGCGTGTAGTGATTCCAGGTGCCGCGCATGCCGGAGATCGAAATGTTCTGGTTCACCCGGTCGCCGCCCTGGCGGCCTCCGGCCTGGCCCGGCGTGTTGAAGCCGAACGTCACGTTCGGGCTCAACGAAACCAGTTGCAGGAAGTTGCGGCCGTTCAGCGGCAGCTCGACGATCCGTTCCCGCTCGATCACGGTGCCGGTAGTGGCGCTATCGGTGTCAAGCAGTGCGCCGGCGCCGCTAACCTCAATGGACTGTGTGACTTCGCCGACCTCCAGCGCGACGTTGATGCGCGCGGTCTGCTGAACCTGTAACTCAATGTCGCGCGCCACGTAGCGGCGGAAGCCCTCGGACTCCACGGCTACCTGGTAGATGCCCGGAACCAGCGACGGGAATGTGTAGATGCCGGCTTCGTTGGTCGTGGTTGTTCGGGTGGCGTTGGTTCCCTGGTTGGTCACGGTGACGTTGGCGTTGGGTATGGACGCCCCCGAAGCGTCAGTGACGATACCGGCGATTTCGCCGGCGGTTTGCCCATAGACCGGCACGATGGCGGCGACCAGCAGGCAAATAAAAACAGCCCTTATCCACATAAAATAATCCTCGTATCTGAATTTCCATTGCAGATCATCTTGCCCCCAAGGGTACGCGCCAGACTCCCCGGATTCCGGGCGGCGCGCGGTCTGGTGAGGAGCCACAGGTGAGCGGCGGGTCCGACGCGCCGCCGGCCGGAGCAGCCGGGGCAGCGGCCAGCAGGGGCGGTGGCCGTACGGACTCGCCGGCGCCCGTCGTGGCTGAGACGGGCGTCCGGATTCTTGCGTAACCGTCGTGCGAAGCAGACGGCCGGGTGACGCATCACCCGGGAATCAGCCCGCATCGGCGGGTTTGGCCTGGCGACCAGGTTCATGACAGTACGCTTCTGACGAGGGTGTCCCAGGGCTTGCGGTACGGCCGCTCCAACAGCGCGCTGGCCTCCCGGTCGCCAATGATCTGCTCCTTTTCCGCGTCCCAGCGGATGGACCTTCCGAGCTTGGTGGAGATGTTCGCCAGGTGGCACGCCGTAGACACACGGTGGCCGTCCTCGACGTCCGCGATCGGAACGTCGCGCGACTTGATGCAGTCGACGAAGTTCCGGGCGTGGAGATCGGTTTGCTCGCTGGAAGAGCCGGGGACTTTCTTTGGCTCGATCATCGGGGTTGGTTTCTTGTCCGAGCGCTCCGGATGCCCGGGAGGCGTGGACCAATTCGGAATCAGGTTCGCCGGATGCGCCTGCATTTCCGGTTTGATATCGAATCCGCCCCGGGAGATGGTCATCGAGCCCTTGGTGCCGCAGAACTCGAAGGGCTCGCGGAATCCCGCGCACGCCTCGCGGATGTTGATGGAGACGGTGAAGTCACCGTAGTCGAAGATCGCGTCCTGGATGTCGGGGGTGTCGCCGTTATCCTCGGTCAGCAGGCGGCGGCCGCCGACGCCAGCCACGATCTTGGGTCCCTTGGCGTTGAGGTTCCAGTGGACAATGTCCAGATTATGGGCGCCCAGGTTGGTCATCTGGCCGCCCGAATAGTCCTGAAACCAGCGGAAGTGGTACAGCGAGCGGTGCAGATTGAACGGCCGCTTCGGGGCCGGTCCAAGCCACATCTCATAATCCAGCCCGGATGGTGGGTTCGCGTCGGCGGGCGCGCCAAAGCCGGGCATCACATTGCGCGCCGATGCGATTCGCACGGCGTGCACTTTGCCCAGGTAGCCGGACTGGACCAGGCGGCGCGCCTCCTGGAAGTGCTTCCCGCTGCGCTGCTGAGTGCCAACCTGCACGATCCGCTTGTACCGCCGCGCGGCATCCACCATCCAGCGGCCCTCCCGGACGAACAACGTCATGGGCTTCTCGACGTACACGTCCTTGCCCGCGGCGCAGGCGAGCATGGAGACGGGAGCATGCCAATGGTCCGGCGTGGCCACGATGACGCCGTGGAGGTTCTTTTCCTCAAGCATCTTGCGGAAGTCGCTGAAAGCCTTGGCGCGGCCGCCGCACGCAGCCACGCCCGCTTCCACCCGAGGCTGGTAGACATCGCAGACGGCGGCCATCTCGACGTCCGGAAGTTTTTTGAATGTTTCGACGTGGAATGCGCCGATAAGACCGTAGCCGATCAGGCCGATGGAAACGCGGTCATTCGCACCGAGGACCCGCCGGTACGAAGCCGCTGTCGTGACAGCCGCGCCAACAAAAAGGCGCCGCGTGGGCGTACTCGCCTGCATCAAATACCTCCTGCATGGAACTCCATCACCAGGCGCCCCTGAATCTCCGGCACCGGAATAGAGACTTTTTGGTACGAATGCAGTATATGCCCGTCTTGCCGGGAATTCAAGCCGCCGGGCCGGTTTCGGTTCTCGGGTCGGGCGTGGGCGTCCCATAACCCTGTGGCCCTGGGCGGCGCACCTGTTGCCCGGTATCGGTCCGCGCCATTATGATGCACCCATGAAACGACGCACCTTCCTTGGTGGGGCCGCCGCGGCGCCCCTGATGCCGATGCCCGCGCAGGTCGGCGCGGCGCCTTCCCTCCGCATCACCGATATCAAGACCTTTCTGGTGCACACCGCGCCCGTGAACTCGAACCAGCCTTCAGGACGCAATTGGGTTTTCGTCAAGGTGGAAACCGCCCAGGGGATCCACGGCATCGGCGAAGCTTACTCGTGCGGGCCCGACGAAGCCACGGTGAAAGTCATCGAAGACTATAAGAGCTGGCTGGTGGGACAGGACCCCCGAAACATCGAGCACATCTGGGCCACCCTCTACAACTTCACCCGCTTCCCGGGAGGTTCGGTGGTCAACTCCGCGATCAGCGGCATCGAGCATGCCCTGTGGGACATCGCCGGGAAGGCCGCCGGGCTGCCCGTCTACATGCTGCTGGGTGGTAAGGTTCGCGACCGCGTGCGAGTGTACCAGAGCGCCGGCGGGCGGACTCCGGCCGAAGTGGCCGGGCGCGCCAAGGCGCTCGTGGACAAGTACGGCTATACGGCAGTGAAAATGTCGCCCCACATGCCGGATACGAATGCGAAGCGCTACAACTACGTCACGCGGATGGCCGGAGAGCGGGTCGGCGCCGTGCGGGAGGCGCTGGGACCGGACGTGGATATCGGCGTGGACATTCATGCCAAGTTTCTCGAGGTGCACCGCGCGGTGGAGCTCGCCCGCGCCATCGAGCCTTACAACCCCATGTGGCTTGAAGAGCCGATCCGCCCCGAGAACACGGAGGCGATGCGAAAGCTGGCCGACCGGGTCAACATCCCGTTGGCGAGCGGCGAGTGCAACTACACAAAACATGAATTCCGTGAAATCCTCGCCGCCGGGTGTCTTGACATCATTCAGCCGGATATCTGCGTCTGCGGAGGGCTCCTCGAAATGAAGAAGATTGCGGCCATGGCCGAGGCGCATTACGTCATGGTCGCGCCGCACAACCCGATGGGTCCGGTGGCGACGACGGTCAACGTGCACTTCGCGGCCTCGACGCCGAACTTCAAAATCCTCGAGTACCACCCGGACGACACCGCACCCCGCAGCGAGGTGCTTAAGGAGCCGCTGATGGTGAAAGACGGCTATATTCCCGTACCCAACAAACCCGGGCTCGGAATCGAGCTCGACGAAGAAGCGATGCGAAAGTATCCGCCTCGCCCCTGGCGGCGCGGCTTCGAGTACCGTGAGGACGGCTCGGTAGCGTTTATCTGAACCCCGCCACCGGGCCGCTCCAGCGGTCATTGAAGACCTTTGTCCGAACGAGTTCGCTCCCCACGCCCCGCGCGGCCTATGTCTTCCGCGGCTCGCGCGGGCCGAGCAACCGCGTCACCGCCAGGGCGGTTGCGATCACGACCGCGCAGCCAATCACGTTGAACCATAGAAACGTGATGTCGGTCAGGAAGCGCGCCGCAAAGATGGCGATCTCGCCCGCGATGACGCCCAGGAAAGCCGCGGTCCCGCCCACCCGCTTGAAGAAGAAGGCCAACGCGAACACCCCGACGAGCCCGCCGTAGAAAAGCGAGCCCAGCATGTTCACGGCCTCGATGAGCGCGCCGAGGTTCTTCCCGTACTCGGCGGTGACCACCGCATACGCGCCCCAGAACACCGTGGCGAGGCGGGACACGGTGAGGTAGTGCATGTCGGTGGCGGCGGGCTTGACGTGGCGCTGGTAGAGGTCGATCACCGTTACCGTGGCGAGCGAGTTGATCTCGGCCGAGATGCTCGACATGGCCGCGGCGAAGATCATGGCCATCATCAAGCCCACTACGCCGGCGGGCATGTAGCGCGTCACGAAGGTGAGGAAGATGTAGTTGGTGTCGTTGACGGCCTCGCCGCCGTCTCGCGCCGCCAGCGCCGCTCCTTCGGCCCGGGCGCCATCTACCCTTTCCTGGGCCGCCCGATAGCGCCGTACTCCAGCTTCCGTGGCGGCCGGGTCGCCGTTCCGGCTGGCCGTCAAGTATTCCCGTGCCGCCTCGCGCCGGTCGGCGAAGGCGGCGTCGTACCGGCCGTTGAGGTTCTCAAAGTCGGAGCCGGCCGCCCGCGCCCGGGCGAGGTCATTCGGCTGGAAAAGCAACGGCGGCTGCTCGAACGTGTAGAACACGAACACGATGGAGCCGATGAAGAGGATGAAGAACTGCATCGGGATCTTGGCCACCGCGTTGAACAGCAGGCTCAGCCGGCTTTGCGCGATGGACTTCCCGGTCAGGTAGCGTTGCACCTGGCTCTGGTCGCAGCCGAAGTAGGCCAGCGCGAGGAAAGTGCCGCCCAGCAGGCCGCTCCAAACGTTGTAACGGTCGGACAGGTTGAAGTCCCACACCACCGGGTTCAACTTCCCGGCGGCGCCGGCCAGGCTCACCGCTTCGAATAAGCTCACATCGGACGGCAGCAGCCAGACCGCGGTAACCAGGGCCGCCACCAATCCCAGCATCATGATGAGCATCTGCACGAACTCGGTCCAGGTGACGGCCTTGATGCCGCCGAGCGTCGTGTAGACCACCACCAGCGATCCCATGAGTATCGTCGTTACCCGGTCAGGCCAGCCCAGAATCACGGTCAGCACGATCGCGGGAGCGTACAGGGCGATGCCGACCGCCAGACCGCGCTGAATGAGAAAAATCACGCTCACCAGGGCACGCGTCTTCGCATCAAAGCGCTGCTCCAGGTATTCGTAAGCGGTGTACACGCGCGTGCGGTGAAAGATTGGGACCGCCGTTGCGGAGAGAACCACCATGGCGATGGGCAATCCGAAATAGAACTGGACGAAGCGCATGCCATCCACATAGGACTGGCCCGTGGTGGAAATGAAGGTAATGGCGCTGGCCTGCGTCGCCATGATCGACAGCGCCATGGCGTACCACGGCATGGTCTTGCCGGCCAGAAGATAGCCTTGGACATCCT
>CAYRPT010000025.1:0-14070 GCA_964425895.1 uncultured Solibacteraceae bacterium
CCTTTCCGCCCCTGGGGCCGCGCTTCTTTCGCATGGACTCGCCGTTGAGCTCGATACGGTGGGCGTTTGTGAACGAGCCGGTCGAGGATGGAGTCAACGCACCACCTGACGATCCAGGTCAGGCGTCCGCTCGGAGGAGCTAACGGCAAGTCGGCCTTGAATTCGCTTTTTATTCGCCTTAGAATGAAGTGGTGCGCAGCCGACAAGCGCAGGCTGCACCTCGGAACCGCATCGACGATTGTTTGTACAATCAAGAGCTTAGAGCAACGGCGCGATCAGGGGAATGTCGACGGCGCTGCGGCACCGCCGGTGAGCGGGCGGGCAGGGACGGCAAGATGAGCACCGATAGCTTCTTCGACGAGTCCAAAGAGCAGTCAGCGGTCAAGACCGCCGTTGTTTCCAAATACTTCTGGAGTTGGGCAAAGGTCATCATGCCCCAAGTTCGGAAGCGCCCCGAACCGAAAATTGCGTATCTCGACCTGTTCGCCGGGCCCGGCCGCTATAAGGACGGCACCAAATCGACGCCACTTCTGATTCTGGAAAAGGCGCTTGACGACAAGGAGATGTGCGAGATGCTCGTCACGATCTTCAATGACAAGGATGACGACAGCGTCCGCGAACTCCAATCCGCCATCGAGCGTCTGCCAGGAATTGAGAAGCTGAAGCATCGGCCGCTCGCCATGAACGACGAAGTGGGCTCGGAGATGGTGAAGGTTTTCTCCGAGATCAAGTTCATCCCGACGCTCTTCTTCGTCGATCCGTGGGGCTACAAGGGGCTGTCGCTGCAACTGGTCAATTCAGTGCTCAAGGATTGGGGCTGCGACTGCATCTTCTTCTTCAACTACAACCGCATCAACATGGGCCTGAGAAACCCCATGGTCCAGGAACACATGGCCGCCCTCTTCGGTGACAAGCGCGCACAGCTCATGCGGACGAAGCTCGAAGGCCTTTCTCCGCAGGATCGCGAGAACTACATCGTGGAGGAGTTGTGCGAGGCACTGGGCGCGAAGCGCGGCCGATACGTGTTGCCATTTACGTTCAAGAATGAGGCCGGCACCCGCACCAGTCACCATCTAATCTTCGTTAGCAAGCACCCTTTAGGCTACGGCATCATGAAAGACATTATGGCCGGCGAGAGTTCGCTTCATGAGCAAGGCGTTCCCAGCTTTCAGTACAGCCCTGCCGACCAGCGGTTCCCGCTGCTCTTCGAGCTTAGCAGACCGCTGGACGACCTCGAAAACATGCTGCTGGCGGAGTTCGCCGGCCGTTCCCCGTCCATGAGGGAGATCTACGAAAGGCACCACGTTGGCCGCCGCTTCATCAAGAAGAACTACAAGGACGTGCTTAAGCAGACGGAAGCCAAAGGCCTCATCCGCTGCGAGCCATCCAAGCGCCCCAAGAACACCTTCGGGGACAACGTACGAGTAACTTTTCCGCGCGGGGGAGGTGGCAGTGGCAAAATCCAGCATTGAGTGGACCGACGCGACGTGGAATCCGGTGACCGGTTGCTCGAAGATCAGCCCAGGCTGCAAACACTGCTATGCCGAGCGGATGGCAAAGCGGCTCAAAGCCATGGGGCAGAGAAACTACGCAAACGGATTCGACCTCACCCTCCAGCCACACATGCTCGAGCTACCGCTGAAGTGGCGACGGCCATCGCAGGTTTTTGTCAACTCCATGAGCGACCTGTTCCACAAGGACGTGCCGGTCGCCTATATCAAGAAGGTTTTCGAGGTGATGCGGCGGGCCGACTGGCACTACTACCAGGTCTTGACCAAGCGGTCGGAGCGTTTACGCGAACTCGCTCCGCAGCTCCCATGGGCGCCACAGATCTGGATGGGTGTGAGCGTTGAAAACGAGGACTATCTTTACCGGGTGGATGACCTCAGGTCGACCGGGGCGCAAATCAAGTTCCTGTCGTTGGAACCGCTCCTTGGCCCATTACGCGGATTGAACCTACGGGGTGTCGACTGGGTGATCGTGGGCGGCGAATCTGGGCCTGGTGCCAGACCGATTCAGCCGGACTGGGTCCGCGATATCCGCTGCCGGTGCATTCGCTGGAATGTGCCCTTCTTCTTCAAGCAATGGGGCGGCCCGGTGAAGAGCCGGACTGGTCGCCTCCTTGACGGCCGGACGTGGGACGAAATGCCGGCGGGCGCCGCGCCACTCGAAACACCGTTTCCACTGCTCCCCGCCGTGCGAATTGCGTGAGCCGAGCAATCATCCGCCTGCAACTGCATGGTTCTACCCGCAGAGACGCTTCTACGCCCGCCCTCTGGAAACGATCTTTTCCGATCCGAGAACAACTATATCATCGTGATGTTCTTGGCAAAGCGGCCCCACGCCCACGCCACGGACCATCTATTTCTCCGCGGTTCCCATTTTGATGGAGTATCCGGAAGTTCTCCCTTTGCTCACACCGTCCGCGACACCCTGGCCGACATTGTATGAGGCGACGATCGCCATGATCAGTTCAACGACCTGCGTTTCCAGTTGATCCGGAATAGCCACGCCATTAGCTGCCAGCACTGCCAGGATCAACCCAACCAGAGAAACCCAGAGTTTCTTGCTCAAGAAGATTGGATGCATTTTTCCCTCCACATTCCATGCTTGGGTTTCCGACGGCCACAGTATACACCCGGCTTCTTCGGCGGCTATATCTTAAATTAGAAAAAAACAGCGCAATAAGGAATTACCAGAGATAGACAATCTTCACATTTCAGTACGATGTTTCGGGGCGCGCCGCTTCACTTACTTTGATGGCTATCTGGAAGAAGAGCCGGTAAGCGTTAATAACTGAAGGGAACCATCTATCTTCGTCAAGTATGAGAGCGGCAGTGCGCACACGAAGAGACACCGCGCACGTGGGGCGCCGTGGGCCTCGATCTAATACGCGCATTATCTCCTATTCGGTGGCGGTCACCTTGGTCGCGACCGTGAAGGCGCCCGCTTCGAACCCGGCCATCGCCGCGAGCGCCAAGGTCATCATCTGCACCGGAAGGATCTCGACGACGGTCCGCAGTCCGGGCGGCAACGGCGGCGTATAGAACAGACCCCGGTCCATCGATTCGCAGACAATCGCGGCCCGCCCGCCGGCCGCGCTCACGTCGCGCGCCAGCCGGTGGTTGAGCTCGGCCGTCCGCGCCTCCCCCTCGAATACCAGTAGGAACAGGCGTTGCCCGCTCATCTCGATGGGGCCGTGCCGGAAGGCGGCCGCGCTCATGCCTTCGGCCGGAAAACGAGTCGACTCCTTCGTTGTGAGTCCCGCCGTGCCCGCCGTGGCGAGCGAAGGCCCGCGGCCCACAAAGTAGAGCCGCTCGACGCCGTCGAGTTGGCTCCCGGCGCGGCGGACGTGGTCGCGCCAATGGTCGAGATAGGCCGCCACCGCGTCGGAGAGCGGCGCCAGTTCGCGCCTCAGCGTGTGCATGTCCGCATCGCAGAGATGGCCGCCCAGCCAGGCGAGCGCCGCGAGGGCCGTTACATACGTCTTCGACGAAACGGTATGCTCTTTGCCCGCCCGCGTCCGGATGACCGTGTCCGCGCGGGCAGCGAGCAGTGAATCCGCATCGTTGGTCACCGCCACCACGCGAGACCGCCCGGCGTTGAGCTCCAGCATGCGCACCATTTCGGCACTGCGCCCGGACTGCGAAACCGCAATTACGACGGTATCCGGCGACAGCAGCCCCGGGTGGTAGTGAATCAGCTCGGATGTCTCGACCATCGTGACCGGCATCCCGGCCGTGCTCAGTTGCACATAGAGGGGATGCAAGGCGTGAAAGGAGGAGCCCATCCCGGTCAGTACCAGACGCCGGTAGCTCCCGTGGCGGAGCCGCGCGCCCAACTCTTTGAGCTCGAGGCTTTCCTCAAAGGAACGGACGGTGCGCTCGATCGCCGCCGGCTGATCAAGAATATCGCGGAGGTAGGCGCCTTCGATGACGGTATAGTTTGCACTCATATTTTGTCCTGGCTATTCGCGGGCAGGGCCAGAAGGCTGGAGAACGAGCCGGTACGTCGCCATCTGCATGGGTTTCAGGTCCAGTTCGACCCCCCCGGCCCTCACGGTGGCCGGCCCGGCGTCGGTCTCAATATGAGTGGCGCGATGCGCGGAAGCCAGCGCGGGAGTGAACGAAAGCATCGCCTTCCGTGCTTCATTCCGCAGGTTCCAGACCCTCGCGATTACGCCGCGCCTGATTCCCTCTTCGGCCGGCTTCAACGCCCACAGCAGCACGTCCGGATCGCTGATTCTCAGCAGCGAATACTCCGTTTCCGGATAGGCGTCACCGCCGGTGACCATGCCCGCGCGAAGCGGGTTCTGGTGTTCCAACGAGAAGCGCATCGACGCGGCGGCGTCGAACTTGCCGTGGGTGCACAGAGAGAACCGCTGAAGGAAGTAGGCGTCACCGCCCTGCGCGGGAATGCCGAGCTTGGCGCCGTCCACCTGCCCGCCGGCCAGCACGGAGATGCGCGGTGTCGCGGTGTCCAGGCGGGAGACACCGTTTTCCACCTCGCTGGAGCCGAGTTTCATGAACGCCAGGTCCGCGCTCGAAAGCGTGACACCCGCGCCATCGGCGCCGCTCATCCCGGCGAAGTGATTCAGCGTCAGCCAGTCAAGCCGGGAATGAACCGGCGAGTAATGCCCGCCGTCCGTCGTGAGCCGGGCCCGGACAATCGCGCCGACCTCTTCGTGCCAAACGTCGGGCAAGTCGAGGTTAAAGTGGAAGCTCCACGACCGGACGCCGTCGAAGTTTTGTGTGATCTCGTTGGAGATGTCGATGCGGTTCAGCTCGCGATACAGCGTGATGCGCGTCGTGCGCTCCGGCGGGTTCGTCACGTCCGCCCGGAGCGTCACGGAAACAGGGCCCGCGTTCTCCACCGCCAGCACGCCCTTGGCCTCGCCAAAATCGTTGAGCGCCCCACGCGCAAACTCGCGGCCGGTGTTTTTTTCTACCATGCTTGCAATGGCGCCGCGATTGTCCACCGCGACCTGGAGAACAGCGTTTTCGAGCACGCCGTCGCGGGCGCCGGGCCCCTCATCGGGTTGTGGAGGAGCAGCGCCCGAACGGATCTCAAACACGCGATAGCCTGCCGGCGGCACGTTCCGGGCGAGCACGCGCAAATACGTGCGCCCCTTGCCGTAATCCCGCCAGTCGAGCGTGACAACCTGCGACGGAACGGGCCGGCCGGTCGCCAGATCCACCACATGAATCTGCTCCGGCCCGGAATACGGAATGTCGGCGGGCTCGGTACGCTCCCAGCCCAGCGAGTTCCATACATAGAAACGCGCATGCGTGCCGCCTTTGCGAATCAGCGTACCGAGGGCATAGGCGGCATCCCCCTCGAGGCCGCTGACGTAGCTCTCGATTTGACCAGCCAGGCGGCGGCCCCAATTGGCCCGCTCCAGCCGGGAGATCGGCCCATCGGCGGTCCAGTTATGCTCCCAATAGAGCCCGAGGTTGACGAAGGCGAGGTCGCGGGCGGCCTCCCGTCCCTCGAGAAACTCCGGGCGCCGCATGCTGACGAGCGTGGCCAGCGACTCCGCCGTCCGCAGCTTCTCCACCGATCTTCTGACGCGCGCCGAAAGCTCAGGCACGGACGCGCTGTACAGATCCCACTCGTTGCCGAACGCCGCCGAGAACCACGGGAGATCCTGGCCGTAGGTGGCCTCGATATCGCGAAAGAAATCCTCTTCGTTCGAGACGATATCGTGACGTTCGCCCGTCGTTCCGTGCTCGGCCGCCTTCATCTCATCGTCGTTTAGCGTCTTCAGATGATCCCAGCCTTGGCCAAAGATCCCCAGGATGCGATAGGGCCAGGCCTCGCGGAAGCGCGTACTGGTCTCCACAAACTCAAGCGCCGGACGGGTGGAAAGCCTCCGCATAACCACCGATCGACCTGTTTTGCATGTTCGGAGCCTCGTTCCAAAGGGAGTTCCACTTCATCAAGATGCGGCTGCCGTCCGGGGCGCCCCACCAGTAGACCTCGTGAGGGCGGCGACGGAACCGGACTGGTAGAAGCCGGCTGGCGCAGCCGCAGATTCCCCGCCAGCTATACCTGGCCCCCGCGCCCGCCCAGAGGGCGCCAAGGCCGTGGGGCAAGGTCTGGTTCTCCATGGCGACCGCCAGCGGGAATCGGATGCCGAACCGGCGTTCGATCCGTCCGGGATAGTACATGCCGCGCAGCACCGCCTCCGCGGGCACGCCGCCGTAGCAGGACACCAGCGTGTTGAGCGGGACGCTGATATGACCGCTGCGGATCCGGCTCAGGAAGCGCTGGAACTGGTCCGCTGTCTTGTTCTTCTCGTATGTCCACATCCAGAAGTTGCCGTCGCAGTTCCAGCGGCTCTGATGCTCGCGCGGCTTGGACGCCGTCCGGTCGGCTCGCTCGAGGTAGTAGTCGATCATTTCGAGGAAGGCCTGGCGATACGTTTCCTCATCGGCCGTCCACATGTAGTCGGTATGATCATCCGGCGCGACGTACACACGTTTGCGCGCCGGCGGCTCCGCGGCCCACGTCAGTACCGCGGCCAGGAGCATTGGTAACAAGGCCCGACGATGCATCGATCCTATTCTCCAACGACTGAAACCCCGGCAGCCGTGAAGCGGCGCCGGCCCGCCCGCCGGAAGCTGCCCGCCTCTACGCAGGCCCGCTGGCGCTACGATCATTCCGTATGGTCACGATGACGCGACGTCCCATGCTGGCGGCCCTGGCGGCGCTCCCGATGGTGCAGTCTCCCGGCCCGGGGTTCTTCCGAGTCGATCGGCGAAACGGACATTGGTGGTTCATCGACCCCACCGGTCAACCCTTTTTCAGCATCGCGATGAACCACATCGACTCGGCCACCCTTCGCTACGCGGAGAACATCGACATTTGGCATTCCCGGTACGGCAACAGCGAAGAGAAGTGGCTCAAGGAGGGTGTCGGTGCCAACCTCCGGCGATGGGGTTTCAACAGCATCGGCTGGTCCCAGGAGGTGGTCATCCGGCGCCCGACGATTCACCGCCACTCTCGCCCCTGGGGTTGCGAGCAGTATCAATGGCTGAACCTGCCTTATTGCCACCTGATCCCTTTCGCCGAAACGCACCAGTGGGATGTAGAGACGAGGCTTCCGGATTTCTTCAGCGCGGATTTCGAAGAGTGGTGCGACTACGTCGCCCGCGACTGCTGCCAGCGCATGAAGGACGATCCGAAACTGATTGGCTATTTCTATGTGGACTGCCCAACCTGGGTGCACCCGGGTATGTCGAAATGGCGTGGACCTCTGTTCGATCCGAAGAAGTTGGAGAGCCAGGCCGGACGTGACGAGCTCTTCACACTGGCTTCGCGCTACTACCGGGTCACGCACGACGCCATCCGGCGCTACGACCGCCATCATCTCATCCTCGGCGACCGCTATGAAGCCGCAGCCCCGATTCCCGATGAAGTGTTGCGGGCGGCCGGACCGTACGTCGATGTCATGAGCTTCCAGTACTTCGGATCCGCGGAGCAGGTTGGTCCCGGTCTGGAGAGATTGCATTCGCGGACGGATAAGCCGGTCTTGCTGGCCGACTGCTCGATCCCGGGCATGTCGAATAGCCCGCCCTCCCGGTGGGGGGCCAGTTACGCTCAAATGCTTCGTACCGTGCGGGCCGGCCCGGGCTGCGTCGGCTGGCATGTTTGCGGAGCCTACCAGAAGAACCGCTCCCGCAACCGTGGTTTCCTGGACGAGCGTGACGTGATCGACTCCGGCTTCGAGGCTGAACTACAGCAGGCCAACGCGGAAACGGCGGCCTGGGTGCGGCGCGCCGCATCGTCCGGACAAGCCTCAACCCTGTAATGGCAGCGCTTCCGCAACTTCCAAAACTACCGGTTAAGGGTTAAGCTTATGTGTTCTTGAGGGTAAGGGATCGGACCTGCCCCCATTAATGGCCAAGAGCCGAAGATCGGGTGGGGGTGCGGGAGGTCTTGGTTGCGGGGGTAGGATTTGAACCTACGACCTTTGGGTTATGAGCCCAACGAGCTACCAGACTGCTCCACCCCGCATGGATAGGATAACAGGCGCGCGGGGCGCCCGTCAATTTGCTTGTGCTTCTGTACTTTGGCTGCCTCCAACCGACGGGCCACGACCGGCGGCGGGCCGCTCGCGGACCCGGAGCCGGCGCCCCCGGGAGTGACCATGTAAAATCGTCGGCCTTCTCGGCATGAATCCTCCTCGGGCTCACGTGCCTGTAACCGGAACAGGGTATGCTAAGAGCCATAGGAGGGATACCGTGAAGCTTTCACAATCAGTGCATCTTGCGTTGTTTGGTTCCATGGCTTTGCTGCTGCCGTGCGCTTTGGCCGACGATGACGTCGGGCCCGGCGGCCGGAACTTCATGGCGCGACTCGGCGGTTATCAGGAGGTGCCGTCAGTATCCACCGAGGGGCGCGGTAGATTCGGGGCGAAGCTCACCAACGGAGGGTCGACGATTGACTACGTGCTGGAGTATTCCGGGCTTGAGGGGGCCGAAGTGCGATTTGCGCACATCCACTTCGGGCAGTTAGGCGTCAACGGGGGCGTGATCGTCTTCCTGTGCGACAATACCGGCGGCGCCCCGGCCGGAACACCCGCCTGTCCGGCCTCGGGAAGGGTGGAAGGGACCCTGGACGCGGATGACGTGCAGGGGCCGTCCTCGCAGGGGATCGCGGCCGGAGAGTTGGATGAGCTTGTGCGGGCGATGCGGCGGGGCGCGACATACGTGAACCTGCACACGGACTTGTTCCCCGCCGGCGAGATCCGCGGCCAGATCTTCGGCGGCCGCGGTCCCCATGGCGGCGATGACGATGAGGACGACGACGAGTAGCCGTCGCGCCCGTTGAATCACCGGCCCCCTGGAGAGGAGGCGGGGGGGGCCTCCAACACCGCGGTCCGCCTTGATCCATCAGGCGACAGCGGCGGCGTGCGTTCGCTTACAATCGAAATCAGGGGTTGAATTCGGACAGCCATGCCTGATTCAAAACGTGTGTTGATCGTCGGCGGCGTCGCCGGGGGCGCTTCGTGCGCCGCGCGGCTCCGGCGCCTCGACGAATCCGCCGAGATTGTTCTTTTTGACCGCGGCCCCTTTGTTTCCTTCGCCAACTGCGGCCTTCCGTATTATGTGGGCCGGATCATCAAGGAGGAACAGGACCTCCTGGTCGCATCACCGGAGTTGTTTCGAAAGAACTTCAATATCGAAGTCCGAACGTTCCACGAAGTGATCGCGATCGACCGTCAGGCGGGCGAGATTTCCGTCATCGAGAAGCCCACCGGACGAACCTTTACCGAGCGCTATGACGCGCTCGTGCTGGCTCCTGGTGCGGGGCCCCTCCGGCCTCCACTGCCGGGTATCGATCACCCGGCGGTTCACATTCTCCGCACCATCCCCGACAGCAACCAGCTTCGCCGCTGGATCGATGAGAAGCAGCCCGGCCGGGCGGTGGTCGTAGGCGGCGGCTTCATAGGCCTCGAGATGGCCGAAAACCTCGTACGTCTCGGGATGAAGGTGACCGTCATCGAGAGACTCGAACACCTGATGCCCCCGTTCGATCCCGAAATGGCCGAACCGATCGCGCGGCACCTCGAGTCCCAGAGGGTCAACGTCGAGCTGGGCGACGCCGTCGCCGCCTTTGACGAACTCGACGGTCACAGTGTGACCGTCCGGACTGAATCAGGAAGCCGGCACCCCGCGGAGCTGGTGATTCTGTCGGTGGGCGTGCGGCCCGAAACCGGGCTTGCCCGCTCGGCGGGTCTGGAGATCGGAAGCCTCGGCGGGATCCGGGTGGATGATTCCATGCGCACATCCGACCCGAAGATCTGGGCGGTTGGCGACGCGGTAGAAGTGCGCGAATACGTCACCGGCGGCTGGTGTCTGGCCCCTCTGGCCGGACCCGCCAACCGGCAGGGCCGTGTAGCGGCCGCGGCCATCGCCGGCCGGCCCGCCAACTTCCGCGGCGTTCAGGGCACGGCCGTATGCGGTTGTCTCGGCCTCACCATCGCCATAACGGGCGCGAGCGAGAAGCGTCTCCGCCAAGCGGGCATCACCGATTATGAGAAGGTGTATCTTCATCCCGGCCATCACGCGGGCTACTACCCCGGGGCCCGGCGGATCAACATGAAGCTGTTGTTCGCAAGAAGCGACGGCCGTGTGCTCGGAGCGCAGGCGGTCGGGGAAGAGGGCGTGGACAAGCGCATCGACGTGATCGCGATGGCCATCCAGCGAGGCGCGACGGTCTTTGATCTTGAGGAAGCGGAGCTCTGCTACGCACCGCAATTTGGAGCGGCCAAGGACCCGGTGAACCTGGCCGGAATGGTGGCTGCCAACGTGATGCGCGGCGACTTGCCGCTGGCGGACTGGGACCAGGTGGAAGAAACCGGCGCCCTGCTGCTGGACGTACGCCTCCCGGAGGAGTATCTCAGGGATCACATCGATGGCGCGATCAACATCCCCATGCTTGAACTTCGGGAGCGCTACCACGAACTGCCGAAAGACCGCGAGATCTGGGTCAACTGCGCGATCGGCCAGCGGTCGTATTATGCCTTGCGGTTTCTTCGACAAAAGGGCTACAACGTCCGCGAGCTGAGTGGGGGCCTCATCACGTACTGGGGCCACTACCCCCTCTGAAGAAGCCGCGGCATGGGGCGCCGCGCGGAGTTCATCCTCCCGCGCCGCGCGCCCGCTTGGCCATCTCCAGACGGCGCTCCCGTCGTTGCTCCGCCTCCTCGTATCGTCTTCTCTCGGCAGGGGATTCCGGAATCACCGGCGGTACACGGGTGGGCCGGCCTTCGTCATCGAGGGCCACGAACGTCAGATAAGCGCTGGAGGTATGCCGTATGGCTCCCGAAGTCAGGTCCTCCACATCCACGCGAACTCCCACCTCCATAGAGGTTCGAAAGACCCGGTTGACGGACGAGCGCAAGACCAGCAGTTGGCCGATCTTGACAGGATGCAGGAAGACCATCTGGTCGATCGAAGCCGTGACCACCGGGCGCCGGGCGTGCCGCATGGCGGCCAGGGCGCCGGCCATATCCACCAGGTGCATGACGCGGCCCCCGAGGAGATCGCCGAGCGGGTTCGCGTCATTGGGCAAGGCGAGTTCCGAGTACTCCGATGCCGAGGCACTCACCGGCCGGGGTTCCAAGGCGTCGCTCACCGATTCAGGATAGCAGCGGGGCGGATCCGCCAGCCCGGCGCCGTGCGAACATGAGGTTATGGCCTCGAACCGACTCGATGTGCTCCGGGGGCTTCTCGATCAGGACCCCACCGATAGCCGAACCCGTTACATGCTGGGGATGGAACTCGCTGGGCTGGGACGGCAGGAAGACGCGGTCCACGAATTCCGGCGGATCCTGGCGGGTGACGCGGCCTACCTGTCGGCCTACTATCAGGCTGGGCAAGCCCTCGAAAAACTTGGGCGGCTGGCGGAGGCCCGGGAAATGTACCGCTCGGGCATCGAAGCATGCACCCGAGCCGGTGACGCGCACGCTCTTTCCGAGATGGAGGCCGCGCTGGACGCCTTGGCCGAATGAGGGGCCGGGCCGGCGCGGTCGCCTGGCCGGAGGGATTCCGGGAGCCGTCGGCGGCCGCCGAGACGCCCGCCGGAGGGCCGAATCACCTGGAAACGCACCGGAAGCGGCCGTCGTCCAAGTGGTTGAGTGCTAAACTGAAAAGAACGGTTAGCTCGATCGCTAGGAGGTTTACTTGAGCGACCCCAACCATGCCCACTATCTGCCGCCCCCGAGCGGCCCCGGTTTGAAAATTCCGATTTTGTTCGGCATCGTGATCGCGTTGATCGCTGCCAACGTGTACCTGTACATGCAGATTGACCAGATGCGGACGCAAATGACCGCCATGCAGGAATCGCTGCTCGATGAGGTTTCCGATCTGCGGGAAGCGTCCAACGTCACAAGCCAGACCCAGCAGAAACGCCTGGAGACGATACGTGAGGAACTGGAAGCGGCCCGCCGTCAGGCTGCAACGGCCGCCGGCCAGGCCAAGCAGGAAGCCACGAAGCGGGCCGAAGAGCTGGCACGCAGGCTGGAGACAGAGCAGCAGCTCGTCAAGGAACAGCAAGCCAAGACGGCGCAGGAACTGTCCCAGGTGGCCGCCGCCACCGAGGCGAATCAGGCCACGATTGGCGAGGTAAAGACGAGCGTCGTCGAGGCCAAATCGGAAATCGACAAGACGCTGGCGGCACTCAAACAGGTGACCGGGGATTTGGGTGTGCAGAGCGGGCTGATCGCTACCAACGCCCAGGAACTGGCGGCGCTCAAAGCCCTGGGCGAGCGGAATTACTTCGAGTTCGATATCCGGAAAACGAAGCGGCCCGTCCGGGTGGGCGACGTCTCTCTCCGACTCACCAGGACCGATAGGGGTAAGGGGCGGTTCACGATCCAGGTAGTGGCGGACGACAAGTTGGTCGAGAAGAAAGACCGGACCATGAATGAACCGCTGCAATTCTACGTGGCGGGCTCGCGGCAGCCGTACGAGATCGTGGTCAACGAGGTCGACAAGAACCGCATCGTCGGCTACCTGGCTACACCGAAGGTGAAAGAACCGCGGGGCGCAACGCAGGCCGCGGCCAACAAGCCCACGGAGTAGGCTTGCGCGGCCGGGCGCAGGCCCGCCCGGTCATTTCCCCACGCCTCCCGCGGTATACTTGGCCCTGATGATCGCCCTGGGAATGGACATCGGCGGTACCAATATCAAAGCCGGTGTCGTCGACGAATCGGGCCGGATGTTGAGCCAGCAGAGCCTCGCCACTCCCGTCTCCCCCGATGAGTTCCGCCGGACGGTGAACTGGATCGTGCATGAGTTGGGGGTCGAGGAACCGTCGCTCGCCGGGGTCGGCATCGCCTGCAAAGGGATCATCGATTTCGAGACCACCCGGATCGACGTGCTCCCCGGACTGCTGCGCCCACTGGAGGGAGAGTACCTGCGGAACCTGGTGCCCGTGCGCGCCCCGCTCTTCGCGGATAATGATGCCAAGGTCGCGATGGTGGGAGAGATGGTCTGGGGCGCCGCGCGCGGGCGCAGAGACGCCGTGATGTTCACGCTGGGCACCGGCGTCGGCGGCGCCATTGTGGCCAACGGCCAGATGGTCCGGGGCGCCGGGGGCGTTGCCGGCCACCTGGGACACACCACGGTGATGACCGACGGTCCCCTGTGCATCTGCGGGAATGTGGGCTGCGTGGAGGCGCTTTTCTCGGCGGACGCGATCGAAAGTGAGGCGTTCCGGGTCGTGCATAACGGCTGCGTGTCGAGCCTGACGAACGAGTTCCGTGAGCATTCCGAACGAGTGACGTGCAAGGACGTCTTCGAACACGCGGAGCGCGGCGACGCGGCTGCCTGCCTGATTCGCGACCGCGCTATCCGGCACCTGGGCGCCGCCATCGCCGGACTGCTGCACGTGCTCGACCCCGAAGTAGTGATTCTCGGGGGGCAGATTGTCGAGGCAGGCGAAGCGCTGCTCAAGCCGCTCGAAGCCGAGGTCCACTGGCGAAGCGTGGGCCTGCTGCGCCGGAAGGTGCCGTTGGTGCTCCAACAGGTGAAGGATCGTTCGGGCGTCACCGGGGGCGCGGCGCTGGTCTTTTCGGAGCTTGCCCGCCGCAACGGAAACACGCCGGACCGGTAGCTGACGAATCGCAAGGGAAAGCCCATGGACACGAGCCTTCGCCCATTCTCTACTCTCCGGCCCCTCCACTGACGGTGCGATGAACTACCTCACCTATTCCGGCAACCACGTGATCAACGCCCGGCTTCCCGAGTCGGCGACGATTCTCTATCCACCTGCGCCGATTCCCGGGCTTTCCGTGGCGGAGGTGCCGGATGTGGTTCAGCGGGCGTTCGAGAATCCGCTCGGGATGCCGCCTCTCCGGGAGCTGGTAAATGCCAACTCCAGGGTGCTCATCGCCTTCGACGACAATTGCCAACCCTTCCCGCTGACACCGCGGCCGGACTTCCGGCAGCTTGCCATCGAGCGGCTGCTGCGGATGCTGTACTCCTACGGGGTGGAGAAGAGCCGGATCCGGCTCATTTGCGCCGTGGCTCTCCACCGCAAAATGAAGGCCCACGAGCT
>CAYRPT010000026.1:0-13903 GCA_964425895.1 uncultured Solibacteraceae bacterium
GATAGAGTTCGCAAGGGTTTGCGCATCAAAAACCTCCCAATGGTAACTGGGTTCAGTCGAACTATTCGCTCTCTCTAAGGTCGAAGCCCGCCGTGCGGCACCGCGCCAACTCCAGCCAGCCCGTTCCTTCCCGTTTGGTTTTCGATGCTCTGACTAACCTGAAACTCGAAGCTTGATCCTAATGGACCCGGTTACCCTGCCGTTGGGACGGTGGTATTCCAGGCCTGTAACTCAACCATTATCCCCGGCGGCTCTCCGGACCCGGAAGCCGCTCTTCTGTTTCTATCATCTGCGAGCATAGCACGAAACGCCGCTGCAACATGACAGAATTTACAGGTTTCCCGCTCGCGGCTCCTGGTCTAGCTTGGGGCCCCCATCTCTATGGGAATTGGGAACATTGCCCTTCCTGGAATCCAAGATCCAGCTATCCAATAACTTAGCCACCACTTCCAGGTGGGTGGCTGGATGAGGGTAAGATTTCAGAGCATGGACTCCCGGTACTACCATGGCCGTTGGGACGGCTCCGGCAGAGCGGCCCTCGCCCTGGTTTACTGGCCCGTGCGGGCCCACCCTCCGGTCCTCACCCATACTTCTCCTTTTCGTCGAGAGGGATCTGCCGGATCGTGACACCGGCCTCCCCAAACAGAACCTCGACGTCCCGGAAGTGCTCATTGTACTGGGCGCTGGAGTAGGCGGCCATGCGCTCGCGGGAGATAACAACCTCTCGGATGCCGGCCTGGACGATGGCCCGGGCGCAGTCCATGCAAGGCATGATGTCGACGTAAATGGTGCATCCCTCCGTCGAGGTTCCGGCCCGGGCGGAGTTGTAGATGGCGTTGCGCTCGGCGTGTTCCATCCACAAGTATTTGGTGGGACGGGTCCGCCTCTCCGGGATGTCGTCGCGGATGCCCCGCGGGAACGAGTTGTAGCCCGTGGAGCGGATTTCGTGGGCGGGGCCCACGATGACGCACCCGATCTGGGTGTTGGGATCCTTGCTGCGGGCGGCCACATGCCGGCAAAGGTTGAGGTAGTAGGCGTCCCAGCTCAAAACCTCGCGCTTCGGGGGAATCTCATCGGTTGTCATGGAGGTAGATACCAATGTACGGGAGAAACGGGCCGCACGGGGCGCCTATCGGCCGCCCACCCGGTGGGAGCCTGCGATCGGGGCCGGGTGCGCTACCCTGGAAGCTTGGAGCGCCCATGATCGAACTGAACTCACAAAGCATCTCCCTCCCAAAGGACTCCACCGCCGCCGTCCGGAGACGAATGAAGGAATGGGACGTCGCGAACGGCGTGGCCCGGCTGTGGCGCAAGGACTCGACGCTCTGGACCGGCCAGGACGAACACAACTGGCTGGGCTGGCTACGGATTGTCGAGCAGCAGCTTGCCGACACGGGCCACCTGGAACATGCCCGCCAGGACGCGCAGGAAGGCGGCTTCACTCACGCGCTGCTGCTCGGCATGGGCGGTTCCAGCCTGTGCCCGGAGGTCCTCGCGAAGACCTTTGGACCTCACAAAGGCTTTCCTGAGCTGCATGTGCTCGATTCGACCGACCCGGCGCAGGTGCGGTCGGCGGAGAGGAAGGTGGACCTGGCGAAGACGCTGTTCATTGTCGCGTCGAAGTCCGGCACGACTCTGGAGCCGACCATCTTCAAGCAGTACTTCTTCGACCGGGTGCGGGATGCGATCGCGGCCGGCAGCCCCGGTGACCACTTCATCGCCATCACCGACCCCGGTTCCCGGCTCGAGGAGGAGGCGGACGGCGACAACTTCCGCGCCATATACTACGGCATGCCGGAGATCGGCGGCCGGTTCTCCGCGCTCTCCAGCTTCGGCATGGCGCCCGCGGCGATCATGGGGCTGGACACAACGCGCTTTCTTGAGAGCGCCCGCCGGATGGTGGAGGCCTGCCGCCGCGAGAGCGCGGCGCGAAACCCTGGCGTGGCGCTTGGCGTGGCGCTTGGGGTGCTCGCCAACCAGGGCCGCAACAAGCTGACGTTGATCGCCTCGCCCGGCATCCGCCATCTGGGCGCATGGCTCGAGCAGCTTATCGCGGAGTCCAAAGGAAAGCAGGGGAAAGCCATCATTCCGGTCGACGGCGAGCCGCCGGTAGCCCCGCATCTTTGCAGCGACGACCGCGTCTTCGTTTACCTTCGCCTGGAAAGCAAGCCCGACCGGCGGGAGGACGCGGCGGTGACGAAACTGGAGGAGGCCGGCCACCCGGTGGTGCGCATCTCGGTCCACGACATCTACAGCCTGGGCCAGGAGTTCTTCCGGTGGGAGGTCGCCACGGCCGTAGCCGGTGCTGTGATGGGCCTCAACCCGTTTGACCAGCCCGACGTCCAAGCTTCTAAGAGCGAAACGAAGAAACTGACCGACGCTTACTCGAGAGATGGAAAACTCCCGTCGGAAACACCCTTCTTCGAGGGGGAGGGAGTACGCCTCTATGCGGATGTCTACAACGCCGGCACGCTCTGGGCCATCGCGGGCGACGAGGCGTCACTGAGCGATCTGCTGCGGGCCCACATCGGGCGGCTGAGCTACCGCGATTACTTCGCGATTCTCGCCTACATCGAGATGAACGAGGCTCACGAGGCCGCACTCGCGGAGATCCGGCGCATGGTGCTGGAAAAGAAGCGCGTCCCGACATGCGTGGGTTTCGGTCCGCGATTCCTGCATTCGACGGGGCAGGCTTACAAGGCCGGTCCCAACACCGGCGTGTTCCTTCAGATCACGTGCGACGACGCAGTGCACGTCGGCGTTCCGGGGGAAAGCTACAGCTTCGGCGTGGTGAAGGCCGCCCAGGCCCGCGGCGATTTCCAGGTCCTGGCCAGTCGTGGGCGGCGGATCATCCGGGTTCATGTAGGGCGGGATGTGGGCGCGGGACTCGGGATCCTACGCCACGCGCTCGGCGAGGCTCTATCGTAGGCTCGCACCGCGGGGGTATCCGTCCATGCAGGCGCTACCGATCGACAGCGTTCTGCCGGAGATCGCGGCTCGACTAAGAACGGAGCCGAACCTGGTGATCGAGGCGCCGCCGGGGGCCGGTAAGACCACGCGGGTGCCGCCGGCGCTGCTGGACCTGGATCCGCGCCAGGTGCTCGTGCTGGAACCCCGGCGGATCGCGGCCCGGATGGCCGCGCGGCGGGTCGCCTCCGAGCGGGGTGAAGCGTTGGGGGAGACGGCCGGCTTCCAGGTGCGTTTTGATTCGGCCGGCGGACCGCGGACACGGCTGTGGTTTCTTACCGAAGGCGTGCTGACGCGCCGTCTGATGGGGGACCCCACGTTGGCCGGCGCCGGCATCGTGGTGCTCGATGAGTTCCACGAGCGCCACCTCGAAGGGGACCTCGCGCTGGCGCTCGTGCGCCGGCTCCAATGCACCGCGCGGCCGGACCTCCGGCTGGTGGTGATGTCGGCCACGCTTGAGGCGGCCCCGGTGGCGGGGTACTTGGGCGGCTGCGGCCGTGTGCGAAGTGAAGGCCGGCTTCACCCCCTCTCCGTTCGCTACACCCCCCACTCGCCCGCGCCGATCGAGGAACAGGTGGCGGCGGCCCTCGGAAACCTGCTGCGCGAGGGCCTCGACGGCAGCGTTCTCGTCTTCCTGCCGGGTGCGGCCGAGATCCGGCGGGCTCAGCGCGCCTGCGAACCGGCTGCGAGGCGGGCGGACCTCGATGTGCTGCCGCTGCACGGCGATCTCCCCCCAGAGGAGCAGGACCGGGCGGTGACGCCAGGCGTTCGGCCAAGAGTCATCCTGTCGACCAATGTCGCCGAAAGCTCGATCACAATCGCCGATGTGACGGCGGTGATCGACAGTGGACTCGCTCGGGCGGCGTTTGATTCCCCCTGGACCGGCCTTCCGTCGTTACAGGTGGTCCGTGTCAGCCGGGCCGCGGCGGACCAGCGAGCGGGGCGCGCCGGACGGCTGCGTCCAGGGCGCGTGATCCGGCTCTACCCCGAGACCGACTACCTCCGCCGCCCGCCGCATGACGAGCCCGAGATCGTGCGGCGGGAGCTGGCGCAGGTGTGTCTGGATCTCCACGCCATGGGCATCGACGATCCCCGCCGCCTGGAGTGGCTGACGCCTCCTCCCGAGGAAACCCTCAGCGCGGCCGAGACACTGCTCGGCCGCCTGGACGCCCTCGATGCCGATGGCCGGGCGACCGCAATGGGAAGCCGCATGGCCCGGCTGCCGCTTCACCCCCGGCTGGCGCGGCTGGTGGTGGCCGCGGAGGAGCGCGGCGCCGGGCGCCAGGGGTGCGCGGCGGCGGCGCTGTTGTCGGTGGGAGAACGTCTAACGACGGAGGCTGCACCCGGCCCGTCAGACCTGATTGCCCTGCTCGAATCCCGATGGCCGCCGCAGGTTCGTCGGGTAGAAGCGCAGATCCGGCGGGAACTCCGGGCGGCCCTTGCGGCGGCGCGGCCCGGACGCGGGGAGCGGCACCCGCCTCCGGCGCGGCGCCGGGCCGCAGACGGCGACGACCCGCTGCTCCTCGCGATCCTCACCGCATTCCCGGACCGGGTGGCGCGCAGACGGCGCGGCGAGGAACTGCTGCTGGCGGGCGGCGGTTCGGCCCGGCTCTCGCCCGCGAGCGTGGTGCGGGGGGCGGACCTCCTGGTTGCCATCGACATTGAGGAACGCAGCGACCAGGACCAGCCACTGGTGCGCCTGGCCAGCGCCGTGAAGCAGGAATGGCTTTTCGATCTCTTCCCGGACCGCATCGCCGAAAGCCGGGCTGTGGAATGGAACCGCGAGCTGGAACGGGTCGAAATGATCGATCGGCTGTTGTTTGAGGGGATCGCTATCGACGAATCCAGAAGCAGCGCACCGGACTCGGAGGCGGCCACCCGGTTACTGGCGGAGAAAGCCTGGGCGGAGGGGCTGGCCCGGTTTGCCGACGAAGCGGAGATTCTGGCGTTCAAGCACCGCCTGGACTTCGCAGGCCGGTATGCCCGCTTGCCCCGGCTGGAGGAGGCGGATATCCGGCAGGCGCTCGAGCGGCTTTGTGCCGGACTGCGGAGCTTCAAGGAACTGACAGAAGCAGCGGGGAACGGCGGGTTGCTGACGAACGTGAAAGCCATCCTGCGGCCGGAGGACCGGCGGCTGCTGGATAAGTTAGCGCCTGAGCGGCTGACGCTCCCTGGGGGCAGGCGTCTTAGGGTCCACTACGAACCGGGCAAACCACCCTGGGCGGCCAGCCGGCTCCAGGATTTCTTTGGCATGAAGGAATCGCCTCGGGTCGGTGGAGGCGCCGTGCCGTTGGTGCTCCATCTGCTGGCGCCCAACCAGCGCCCGGTGCAAACGACCACCGACCTGCGCGGCTTCTGGGAACGGCTCTATCCGAAGCTCCGGAGCGAACTCTCGCGGAGATACCCCAAGCATGCATGGCCGCACACTCCCTCTCTCTGAACCGGGGCGCACGACCTCTGAAAAGCCGTCAAGAGATTCGGATCTGTCACCGCCCCCAACTCAGGCCGCTCAAGGCCTTCGAGGATGCCGCGGACAGTCTCGATGGCCTTCGCAACGCTGCCGGAAGAGAGCGTCCTCTACACGGAGAGCGTCTGGCTCAGGCGCTGAAGGAGCTGCCGCAGCCACAGGTGGTCTTCACGTTCGGGTTGTTGAACTTGAAGCCCGAGCCTTCCATGGTCTCCACGTAGTCGACCTCGGCGCCGTCGAGGTAGAGCATGCTCGCCTGATCGATGAAAACCTTCAAACCGCTGAAATCGTAAGCCTTGTCAAGCATTTGCTGCTTGTTCTCGAAGGCCATGGAGTAGGAGAAACCGGAGCACCCCCCCCCGACAACCGAAATCCGCAGGCCGGCCGGCTGGGGCTCCTGGGTGGCAATGATCTCCTTGACCTTGTCGACCGCCTTGGGCGTCATGTTCAGCATTGGTTGAGTGAACCTCCTGTCCGAAACGCTCTTCTCTAATTGTACAAACGAATAGGGAATGCACGCCAGCAGTGGAGTGGAAGCAGTTCGCTGCGCATCACCCCCCAGGTTTAGGATGGAAAAGGCGCGCGCCCAGTCGCAGGAATCTGATATCGTGAACCAGATTTCGGGTCCGCCGGCGGGTGCAGCGGCGGTTCGGTTCGCCGCCGGGACGGATTCGCTTGCAGTTCTATGGCTGGATGGGAGCCCGGCTCCGCCGACTTTGCGGTGGGAGCGGGTCCGTCCTTAGGTGCGACGCCCTCCTGGTCGTGCCCGGTGGAGCGCAACCGTTTGAAACCGAACGGGCGACCGCCGCGTCCGACGGGTTGTATGAGTAGCTTGACCACCGCGCTACCCTTTCCGGCGTCTGGAGCGGGTGTTCGGACAAAACGCGTGAATCGGACTTCGGAGGAGTCGGAGCTGGTCCGTAGGGTACAGGCTCGCGACGAGATCGCCTTTCGGGATCTGGTCGAGCGGTATCAGGCGAAAGTGTTTTCCATCATCTACGGCATCCTGCGCAACCGCAACGACGCCGAGGACATCGCCCAGCAGGTCTTCGCGAAGATCTACTTCTCCATCGGTAATTTCGACTTCCGCAGCAGCCTGTTGACGTGGATCTACAAGATCACCGTCAACGAGTGCTACGACTACCTCCGCAAGAGGCGGGTCCGGAAGCTGGTTTATGAAAGCGACTTCTCGGAAGACGACGTCCGGCTGATGGAGAATGCCGAGCAGTCTGGAGAGAGTGCCAGGCCAGTGGACACAACGCTGGCGCAGCGGGACCTGATCGTGAAGCTGCTGGAGAAGGTAACCGAGGAAGAGCGGACCCTTCTCCTTCTCAAAGAGGTGGAAGGACACTCGGTTGAGGAGTTGGCGGGGATGACCGGGATGAATCAGAATACGATAAAGGTGAAGCTGTTCCGTGCACGGCAGAAACTGCTGAAGGCCGCCCAGCGGATGATCAAGCCCGGCGGGAATCTGGCGCGGCAGTGAGCGGGTCGAGGAAACGGCGGCGAAAGAGGACAAGCGGGCTGAGACCCGCGATGTTGGGTTGAGTTCGGTAGTATTGAGGGAAGAAACGATGCATCAGCCCATCAGAGCTCGCCTTGAGGAATACCTCAGCGGGATGTTGGATTCCGTCCATCAACGGGAAGTCGACAATCACCTCGCTTCGTGCGAGGAGTGCCGCCGAACGCTCGACCGGATGCGCCGGCAGTCGGCGCTCCTCGAAGTGTTGCGGCCTGCCGCGGAGATCGACCCGGCGCCGGGGTTCTACGCCCGGGTGTTGGATCGCATCGAGTCACAGCGGATTCCCTCGGTGTGGGACCTGCTGATCGAGCCGATGTTCGCCAGGCGCCTGGCCTACGTTTCGCTTACCTTGCTGGCGATCCTGGGAGTGTTCATGTTCACGGCGGGTGGCCCGGGCGGCGCCTCGGAGCCAGTGTTTTCATACCATTCCCCGGAGGTGATCCTGGCTGAGGAGCCGGTAACGCCGGTGCTCGGAGACAACGTGGATCACGACCGCAGCGTGGTGCTCGTGAACCTGGCCACGTACCTGGACTGAAGAATGTCCCCCGTCCCGCATGCTACGTGGCATAATCCCCGGGTTGTCTTCGTTCTGCTGCTTGTTTTTCTTTGTGGTTCTCTTGTCGGCGTGCTGGCCATGCGGATCGGCTTCCCGTCGGAGACGCGATCACCGGCGGCCTACTGGACACAGGGGGGGAAGCGGATCACACTCGAGCACTTCCGGAGCGATCTCGACCTGAGCTCGGAGCAGGAGGTGGAGATCGAGCGAATCCTGGACGACTTCATGATGTACTACGATACGCTGCAAGCCCAGATGGAGGAGGTGCGCGCGAATGGGAAGATGCGGATCCTGCGCGTACTGAATCCCACACAGCAGCAGAAATTCGAGCAGATGCTCAAAGAATCGCCCGTCCGCCAGATGCACTAGCCGGCGCCGATCGGTCGATCGGTCTTGGCTCCTTCCGGGATATCCGGCGCACCAATAGAATAGGGGAGGCATGTCGCTGATGCACCTCCCTTCCTTTACCCGCGAAGCCGCGTGGATCCTTTTCGGCGCGGCGCTCCTCCTCGGCGGCCAGGCCCGCAAGCCTCGCATTGCGATCGGTGGACTCCTTCACGAGTCGAATACGTTTTCCGCGGACAAGACCGATCTGGAGGACTTCGCGGCCGGCGCGATCCGACGCGGTGAGCAGATTCACGAGGAGTACGCGGGATCGGCGCACGAAGTCGGCGGCTACATCGAAGGCGGCCGGCAGCACGGCTTCGAATTGGTTCCGATCTTGGTGGCCGCCGCGACTCCCTCCGGCCCGGTCACAGACCGAGCCTTCGAGGCGCTCACTTCGGAACTGATCGACCGTCTGAAGAAGGCGGGGCCGTTGGACGGCGTGCTGTTGGCCCTGCACGGCGCCATGGTCGTCGAGAGTCATCCCGACGGCGACGCGGAGGTGCTGCGGCGACTGCGGCAGGCGTTCGGCGACGTGTTGCCCATCGTCGTCACGCACGACGCCCATGCCAATGTTGCGCCCGAGGAGATCGAACTGTCCACCGCATTGGTCACGTACAAGGAAGTCCCGCACATCGACCAGCGGGAACGGGGGAAGCACGCGGCGGACATCATGGCGAAGATCATTTATGAAGGGGCGAAACCGGTGCAGGCGATCGAGAAGCCACCGCTCGTGTACAACATCCTTTACCACAATACGAAGCGGGTGCCGATGTTGCCGCTGGTGACGGAAGCGCGGCGGCTCGAAAAGGAAAACCCGAAGATCCTCGGCGTGAGCGTGCCGGTGGGATATCAGTACGCGGACGTTCCGCAGATGGGGCCGAGCGTGGTGGTGGTGACCGACAACGACCCGGAGTTGGCCAAGCGCGAGGCGAAGCGGCTGGCGGGCCTGATGTGGGAACACCGCCACGTCATGAAGGTGGATCTCCCGGCGTCAGCCGAGGCGGTGCGGCGCGCGATGGCGGCCCCGAAGAAACCGGTGGTCCTTGTCGAGATGGGTGACAACATTGGTGGCGGGTCTGCCGGTGACAGCACCTTCCTGCTGGAGCAGCTCGTTCAACAGGGGGCGCAGGGTTACGTGGTGGCGATCTTTGATCCGGAAGCGGTCCGGCAGGCGGTGCGGGCCGGCGTCGGAGGAGTATTGGACACGCCGGTAGGAGGCAAAACCGACCAGATGCACGGCCAGCCCGTCGGAATCAGGGGAAAGGTGAAGCTGATCTACGATGGTGCTTACGTGGAGACGGCCATCCGCCACGGCGGCCGCCGCTATCTGGACCAGGGTCTTACGGCCGTCGTGCATGTCGAGGGTTCGACGCCTGACCGGCCTAACATTGTTCTGCTGAACAGCAAGCGCCATACGCCGTTCAGCCTGGGACAACTCACCAGCGCGGGCATCGTGCCGGAACGGCAACTCATCCTCGGCGTCAAGGCAGCGGTGGCTTTCCGGGCCGCGTACGAGCCCATCGCAGGCACCATCATCGAGGTCGACACTCCGGGACTGACGGCCGTCAATCCCAAACGCTTCACCTACCGTAACGTTCGCCCGGATCTGTTCGGACTGCGGTAAACGCCTCGGGCCGGTTTCGCTGGCGCCGCCACGCTATCCCTGCTCACAGCCGGCCATCGGGTAGGCGGCCTTCCTTGATGAGGCGCACCTGGTCTGCGGTGAACGGCGGCTCCATAAGTTCAGGGCTTTCCTGGAAGGCGCGGAACAGGTGAAGGATGTAGTGCATCCGCTGCTTAAGATCGGACCAGTCTTCCGCCCCGCAACGATCCGGCTCACTCGCGGGCGGCTCGAACCGGGCGGCGAGAGCGGTGAGCTCGGGGTGGTCCAATGAGCGCAAGCTTTGCGGAAAGGGGTCGTCCAGGTGGCGCCCCAGTTCCAGCGTGCGCCCTCCCGGCAGACCAAGAACCATGAGGCGATCGGTAATCACGGCTCGTGTAAGGCGGTACGAGAAGGTGCGGAACGCGGCGGCCAGACGGCTGAGGGCCAAGTGCAGCGGCGTCCGGAAAACGGCCCACCAGCTCCACCAACCGGGACACAGAATGTTCAGCGCCCGCTCACCAAGGTCTTCCGCCGTAACCGGACCGGCATCCATCGCCTCGCGGATCTCCGGCTGCAAGCGCGTCTGCTCGTGCAGCCCGATCTCCGCGTTCGCGAGCAGGACGAGTTGCGCTCGAAATCGCGCGTCCCCTTCGCATTGTGCCTGCTGGTAACGGCTGAACGCACTGCGCAGATAGGCTTGGCCGTCCGGTGGGCCGGCGGGCCGGAGCGAGTCGAGAAACCTCCGGCATGGTTCGGATTCCACCGGCGCGCTCGCAGGACATTCGCGCAAGTAGAGGGCGAAGATACGCCCGATCTCGGCGAATACCTTGAGGTTCCCTCTCGCCACGGCCTCGCTGGTGCGCTCGAATGCGTCAAACGGGCTGTGGATCTCACGTACGGCCTTTCCGAGCCGGGTTTCGGGGCGGAAAAGTCCCCGCCGCAACAAAAAGCACCACAAGGACCGGACCGGATGAGAAAACTCCAACGGGAGGCGGACTTGCCGCTCGAGTTGGTTCAGGAGATCCTCCCCCCGGATGGCGCAGCCTGCCTGCTTGGACGCCCAGGTGGCGAAGGTGCACCAGTTCGCCGCGTCGCCGACGCGCGCGGCGACCGCCGCCGATAGTTCCGCGTAGCACTGAGTGATCCGAAGGTTACGGACCACGCGATCACCGAGTCCGGCGATGTGTTCGACCTCGGCCACCTCCGGCGCCGGGTGCGAAGCGGGTTGGGAAATCAATCGAGCTGCTCTCCTCCGAGACATGGTAGCGCGAGGCCCGGCGGCCGCTCGCCGGCACACCGGATCTCTCACCGGTACTCGATGGATAGGGATTGAGAACCCTGCCACCGGCGCCACAAGGCGACTCGGGAATGGGGGCAGAAGGGGGCGGAATAGCCGCCCCGGGCCGGCTGCCATCCCGACAGACCCCGTGGCGGCTATTCGCAGCGGCTGACGGTCTACTTTTTGTTGGCTTCGCCGGTGGCGGCGCCGTGCAGTTTCACCTCGACCTTCTCCTCGAGGCTGTCGTAGTACTCCTTCAAAACGGCGATTACTTCCGGCCGCGAGAACTCCGACGGAACGGGCTTGCCTTCGCTCATCAACTTGCGCAGCAGCGTGCCCGAAAGCAGCAGGCGGGCGCCGCCCTGGTATTGGCCGTTCTCGTCGATGACCGCCTTGTCGTTGTGCGGGCAGGTCTTCATCGAGGCCATCGTGCCGCACTTGTAGCAGTAGAACGTCCAGTCCATCGCCAGGGGGCGCAGCACCAAGGCGTCGTTCGGGATCTCGTTGAAGATCTTCTGAGCGTCGAACGGCCCGTAGTAGTCGCCCACGCCGGCGTGGTCGCGGCCGACGATCAGGTGCGAGCAGCCATAGTTCTGGCGGAAGACCGCGTGCAGCAACGCCTCGCGGGGACCGGCGTACCGCATCTCCATCGGATAGCCGCCCTGCACGACGCGCTCCTTGCGGAAGTAGTTGTCCACCAGCACCTGGATGGCCTTCACCCGGACATCCGCGGGGATATCGCCGGGCTTCAGCTTGCCAACGAGTTGGTGGATGTAGACGCCGTCGCACACTTCGATGGCAATCCAGGCCAGATAGGCGTGGGAGTTGTGCATCGGGTTCCGAAGTTGGAGCGCCGCTACCGTGTTCCACCCGCGTTCCTCGAAGACGGCCCGCGCTTCCGCCGGCCGCTGGTAGATCGTCGGGAACATCTCGGGATAATAGGATTCCGACAGCACCTTCACCGGGCCCGCCAGGTTCACCGGCCCCTGGGCCATCACCTTTTGCACGCCCGGGTGCGCCTGGTCCGTGGTGCGGAAAACCTGCCGGCACTCGTGCTCTTTGTCGATGCCGTACTTCCCGGTCACCTTCATCGTGCCCATGATCGCCTCGGTTTCGGTGTCCCACAGGGCGACCTCCTCGCCGGCGGCGATCGAGCCGGCTACGTCTTCTTCGGCCGAAAGGGTGATGGGGATCGGCCAGAACAGGCCCTGGCGCGAGGGCATCCGGTAATCATCACAGCAGCCCTGCCAGTCATCCTTCCCCATGAAGCCGTCGAGCGGCGTGAAGGCGCCGATACCCATCATGATCAGGTCGCTCGCCTCGCGGCTGGTCATGGGGACTTTCTTCAGTCCGGCGGCCTTCTTCAGCTCTTCGGCGCAAGCCTCGCCTTCAAGCAGAAGCGGTTTCAGCGTGGCACTCCCATGCGGGGGAACCAGTTTACTCATGGATAAACCTCCTGTCTTCAGGCAGCGCCTCGCTGCCGGGCGGTCGAATCCGGCGGTGAAAACCCGCCGTCTGCGGCGGACACGCGGGCAACCGCGCGGCCCAGCGCCGCGACGGCCCCGCGCCAATCAGATATTGATGTCCGAAGGTCCGCAACGTCTCATCATACCTCGGAGTGGTCTTCCGGGGAAACCGCCAACCCAACAAAGTAGCAGAAAGGACGGGGCTTCATTGTGAGATGGACGGCCCCGCCTTGAGGAGAACGAGCACAATGGAGCCCGGCTGCGGATTGGTGTCAATCAGATCCAGCAAGGCAGCGAGAAAATCCTCCCCCTTCTCGTTAAGCAGGCCGAGCAGTGCGGGGGGATCGTCCATCAGCAGACGCGATGGGATGATCCGTCTTTCCGGATCGTGCATTTCATTAACATAGTGCGGCTGGCCGGACCAACGTCTCCCGGACGGCGAGGGTCAATTCGCGCGAAGGGACGGGCGTGGCCGCGGCCCCGCCGCCTACGGCAGCGCGAAGGCGATCAGCTTGCCGGTAAACTTCCGGTCGTACTTGTTGCCGCCGCCGGCCGCGATCACCACGAACTGTTTCCCGGTTTTCCGGCCCCGGTAGGAAGCCGGCGTCGCCATGCCGCTGGCGGGCAAGCGCGTCATCCAGAGCTCTTCGCCGGTGTCCTTATCGAAGGCGCGGAACTTGCGGTCGTTCGTCGCCCCGATGAACACCAGGCCGCCGGCGGTCACGATGGGCCCCCCGATATTCGGTGCGCCGGTCTTGGGGATGCCCTTCTCGCGGAGTTCGTCGAACTCGCCGAGCACCGAGCGCCAACGGAACTCGCCGGTGTTGAGGTCGATCGCCGTCAGGCGCCCCCAGGGCGGCTTCTGGCAGGGGTAGCCGTTCCGGTCCCAGAAGAATTCGTACTTGATGCTGCGCAGCACGTAGGTGAACTCCGCGTCGTCTCCGCGCCGTACCAGGCGGAACAGGCCCCCAACGTCCATTGAGTTGACGTAGAGCAACGAGGACTGCGGGTCGAAAGCCGCGCCGCCCCAGTTGGCTCCACCGTTCAGACCCGGAAAAAGCACGGTCGGCCGCTCGTGGATCGCGTGGAACAGAGGCTCCCCAAACACGGCGTCCCGGGTGAGCTCGGCGCACTCGGCCCGCGACTCGGGGGTGATATCGGTGATTTCATCGGCCCTCATCGTCTGACGGGCGAAGGGCGGCGGCTTCGTGGGGATGGGCTGCGTGGGCCACGAGCTCTCTCCCTCGATCTCCACCTTGGGGACGGGCTGCTCGTCGACCTCGAAGAGCGGTTCGCCGGTCTCCCGGTGGAGAAGGTAGAGAAACGCCTGCTTGGAAACCTGCGCAACGGCGGGAGTCTCGCGGCCGTTGCGCCGCACCGAGACCAGCGCGGGTTGCGCGGGCAGGTCCCAATCCCAGAGATCGTGGTGAATTGTCTGGAAATGCCAGCTACGACGGCCCGTTCGGCAATCCAGCGCGACGACGCTGTTGCCAAAGAGATTCTGGCCGTGCCGGTCCCCGCCGTAGAAGTCATAGGAGGGTGAAGTCAACGGTACGAAGACCATCCGCCGCTGGTTGTCCACGCTCAGCAGAGACCAGGCGTTCGTGCCGCCACGATTTTTCCAGGACTCGCCCTTCCAGGTGTCGTGGCCGAACT
>CAYRPT010000027.1:0-13861 GCA_964425895.1 uncultured Solibacteraceae bacterium
TGGACTTCTGTTCGAGGTAGGTGTAGACCTCCCGCTTGTCCCATACGTGGTTCCCCGTGGTCAGGACGTCGATACCCATGGAGAACAACTCCTCGGCGATCATCGGCGTAATGCCGAAGCCGCCGGCGGCGTTCTCGCCGTTGGCGACCACGAGGTCGACGTGCTCCTCGGAGACGAGCCGGTTCAGGTGCTCCGAAACCAGCCTCCGGCCCACCGAAGCGAAGATGTCCCCGATAAAAAGAAGGTTGGTCACGGCAAAGCCCTTAGCATCCGACCCAGGATAGCGAATCCGGAAAGACTCGGGTTTCCACCGTCAGGCCGGCTTTCCGGCCTCACACCGGAACCCGGCGAGGCCGGTCCCGCGGCGCGGAGAATCGAGAGAAGAACGTGGAGCGTACCACTTGGCCGTGCCGACCCCCATGACTGACCCCTTCGGTTAAGGGATCGGCCCGCAGAGCGTCTTCAGGCTTCTCCCGCACCCGGTCACGGGCCGGAGCTTGCTCACCGACGCATGTTATGCTTAGCGGACCTGAGTCATGACTGAGTGTTGGATCAGTTTATTGAAGGTCCAACACTTGCTTCGTAGACACGCTCCTCGTGTCATCATAGCGCACTACCCGGCGAACGCGCCGCGCTTCGGGCCGAACGGGCCGAACGGGTCCCGCGGCGCTCGCTCCGTTTGACTGAGTTGAGCCGGTTTTCGGGCCGGCATGGATAGGGGCGCGCGGGCGCCGGGAAGATAATGCCGGTCCCCGGGGAGCCCAAGCGGCTGAGTGCCGGCCTTCGCCCGTTCGACTATCGGGCTATCTGAGACGGAAGCGTGGTGGCCCGCTGGGCACGGCGGGCCTCCTCGAGTTTCTTAAAGATCTCGCGATGCCGGGCGGCCTCCTTCGCGCGGCCGGCGCGGCTCAAGGCCGCCGCCAGGTGGAAATGCGCATCCGGGCTGGCGGGCGCCAGCTTGACGGCCGTTTGGAGATGGGCCAGGGCAATCGCCGTCTTGTCGAGGTCGAGCAGGATGCGGCCCAGGAAGTTGTGGGCCATGAAATCCGCCGGAGCAAGCTGGACGGCCTGCTCGGCGAAGGGCAGGCCTTTGTCCGCCTCGCCGCGCTGGAGGTATTCGTAGGCGATGCGCAAGCGGGCCTGGACGTGCCCCGGAGAGACCTCAAGCTCCTTTCGGAACTCATCGATACAAGCCGCGTCGTGCCGCAGCAGCAGGACATAGCCCCGGAGGTAGTGGGCGTTCGGGAGCCGAGGGTATTTGGCGAGCAGCGCGTCCGCCTCCGCCAAAGCCTTGTCGAGCTGGTTGGTCCAGGCGAGTATGCTCGCCTGGCCCGCCACGCGAACGGCCTCCTTGCGCTCGCCGGGGATCTCGGAGGGCAGCAGCGGCATCCGCAGGGCGGAGAGACCCGCCAGTTCGACGAGATCCGGCACGCTCCCTACCGGCTTGGCCGCCACTTCAGCGAGCAAGCTGCCGGCGAGTTCAAACTGGCCGATCTTGTTGGCCAAAACAAGGTAGTGGTAGTGCGCGACCCGGTCGAGTTCGCTCCCCGGCGGGATACCCTTCTGTTTGCCGACCACGATATGGGCAAATGCGGTCTCGTACCTCTTTTCCCCGAACTCACACAGGCCGAGAAAGGCAAAGGCAGGGCCGTTCTCCGGGGTCTGTTCGGCGACCTTGGAGAATGCCCCGGCGCATTCGGCGTGCCGGTCCCGGTCGTAATAGTTCAGACCGAGATACCACCACGATTCCGGGTCGTCCGGCCGGACCGCCAGAGCTCTTCGGTAGAGTTCGATCGATGTCTCGATCTGACCGGCTTCGCGAGCCGCTAACGCCTGCCGGGCGAGGGCGGCGGGGTCCTCCTGTGCGGGAAGAGCGCAAACGGCGAGCAGGCAGACGGCCACACTTCGCATGGACGGTGTTCTCCAACGTAGCACGCCCGTCCGCCGGGTGGGCACGTCCTCCCGCGGAAAAGAAACGGGCGGCCGGAGCCGCCCGTTTCGAGAGGTCGAATACCAGCGTGCGGTTCGATCAGAAGACGAACTTGACGCCGAGGTTGAAGATGCGTTTTCCGACCTTCGAATCGGCGTAGCCGAAGCGGTCGTTCAGCAAGTTGCCGGCGGCGTCGAACTCCAGCCGGAGGTTCGGATCGCCGCCCACGAACGAGCGAACGGGGTGGTTCATGAAGTTATACGCCGAGGCGCGGAACTCCAGGCTCTTCGATTCGGAGATCTTGAAGTTCTTGAAGATCGACAAGTCCGCATTGAAGAACGCCGGCCCTTGCAGATAGGGCCAGACGAGCGGCCCGTTGACGCCGAATTGCCCGTTCTGGCCGGGAATCGGCGCCGCGAAGCACGCTCCGTTCATGTACTGCCCTTCCGTGAGCCCATCCCGCGGATCGCAGGTCAGGCGGGGCATGAGCCGGATGGAGTTCGTCCCCGTGACCCACGGCGAATTCATGTCGCCGGAATTGTCCGGCAGGCGGGCGCGAAGGAACATGTTGGTCGTATCTCCACTGGCCTGCTGAAGATTGGCGCCGCTGTTCCACTGCACGATGCCGGAAAGCTGCCAGCCATTGGCGACACCCTTCGCGAAGGAGTTGCCGGTTTTGACCAGATCCGGCACGTTCAGCACCCAGCTTCCGGCCACGATGTGGGTCCGGTCGAAGTTGAGGACACCGTAGTTCGCATCCCGATCCAGCGAATTCAGCCAGTTGGTCACGGTGCCAAGGGCCTTCGAAAACGTATAGGCGAACGTGTAATTAATCGGACCGGTCTGTTTGGTGAGCGTTGTCTGGAGCGAATGGTAGTTCGAGTACGCTTTGTGGCTGTTGATGTTCAGAGCCTGGTACTGCTTTCGCGGACGGTAGGAGTTGGCGTCGCCCGTCGGGTCGTTAAGCATCGCCCCGAGGGGCACCTGATTGATGTCCCGGAAGTTTCCATCCAGGGTCAGCCAGCGCGTCTCGTTCCCGACGTAGGACACTTCCCACAGGGTGCGGGCAGGCAGCCGGCGGGAAATCGTCAGGTTCCAATTATAGGTTGTCGGCTGCCGGTCGTCCGTGACATCCACGGCCTCGCCGGCAAACACCAGGCCGCCCGAGGTGTCGATCTGATCGATCTCCGGAGCGAAGAAGCCACAGCACTGATTGGTACGGCGCAAGCCTGCCGGAAGATCCATCGCGCCGGCGGCGAGTTGTGGATCGTGGAAGGTGAACAGCCCAAAGCCGCCGCGGATGACGGTCTTGGCGTCTCCCTTGAGATCCCAGGCGAAGCCGAGACGCGGCGCCCAGTACAGCGCCCGCGTGTCCCACCCGGCGAGCGGAATCGCGCTATCCTTCGCGTTCCAGGTGATGCCGGGCAGCTCAGAGGAGGGTATTGTGCCGGAGTACTTCGTCTCGTCCCACGTAGCCGTGCCGATTCCGTTCCGGGCAGTCCAGGGCTGCATATGCTGCAACCGGAGTCCGAGCTCGAGCGTGAAGTTCGGCCGGATCTTCCAGTTGTCCTGAACGAAACCAGCGAACTCGTGCCAGCCCATGTCGCGGACAACCGCCAGGGTGTTTTCCTCGTAGCTCGCCATGGCGCCCCGGGCCATATCAGCCAGCAGGTTCCCGGTGGACTTGGAGTGCCATGTGTCCCAGTAGTAGTAACCCGCGGAGGGGTCGTTGCCAGGCTGCTTGTTGATGATAAAGCCCCAGTAGCCGCCGAACTTGAGCGTGTGAGTGCCGAACACCTTCGTGGTGTTGTTGGTCAGCGTGGCCAGGTGCTTGGTGGCGAACAGAACCGGGTCGAACCCGCCGGTCAGCCACATGGACGCGATAGGATTCCCCCAGGAGATGGAGCCGGGGATCTTGTCATCCTGCCCGAAAATCCCGCGATAGGGGAAGTTATTGGCGGACTTGGTGAGCGCGTCGTAATTCTCGTACTCGTTCGGAAAGTCGACGAACGTGTAGCCGAAGACGGTTTCATTGGTGAGCGTGGGGTTGATCACCTTGGTGAAGTTCACCGATATCGAATCGCTGGCATTCTTGCCCAGGATCGGCGTCGGCAGCGGCACCGCGCCGGCGTTGCGCCACCAAAGCTGGACCGGGAAGTTCTGTACCTCGCGCTGGACGTTATACCGGACGAACAGCTTCGTGTAGTCGCTGACGTTGTAGTCGACGCGGCTGATGAACTGGTGCATGTTCTGATCGACCACCAGAGCATCCACCCAGTTGAAGCCGTCGGTCTGCCGCGGATCGGCGATGTTGGCCGCCGGATACAGCTTCATGATCTGCTGCATGCCGGGGTCGAGCTCGCTCGACGGGATGATGTTGTTCGGGTACATGCCGGTGATCGGCTGGGACGCCTTCACCGTGGCCTTGCTAAGCCGGGAGAGGTAGTCGAGATCGCTGAAGTCGCCCCGCTTCATGGCATCGGTCGGCACGACGGACCGGAGGAGGCCGGTGTCGATCCGCTGCCGGAAGTACTCGTAGCCGGCGAAGAAGAACATCTTGTCGCGGTTCTTGTTGAAGTTGGTTCCCGGGATCAGGACCGGGCCACCGATGTTGCCGCCGGGGAAGAAGTATTTGTTCTCCGGCCTTTCCTGCTGGTTCGCGTTGAACAGCGCGTCGTTCGAGTTCATCGAGAAGTGGCGGGCGAAGAAGTAACCGCTGCCATGAAACTCGTTTCCGCCTGCCTTCGTGATCGAGTTCAGCACCACCGGTCCCTTGGCGTACTCCGCCGAAAAGTTCGATTGCTGAACCTTGAACTCGGAGATCATCTCCGGGTTGGGGTTCACCGGGGTGGCGCAGTTGCAGCCTGGGTCACTCACGTTGGAGCCGTCGGCGGTGATGTCCAGGGCCGCGGCCCGCTGACCGTTGGCCGAGACGTTGCCGATCATGCTCTGCTTGCCGGCATCCCCGTTGCCGTTGATGCCGATCGTTTCGCCGATGAAACCCGGCCGGTTCTCCAGGCCCGACGCGATATTGGCGACGCCCGGCAGAATCCGGAGGTACTCGGCGGCCGAGCGGCCGACCACCGCCACGTCGTCGAACTGCTTCGAGGTGAGCACCACGGATTTCTCGCCGGACTCAATCGGCGTCAACTCCGCCACCACCGCGGTGACGGTGACCTCCTCCGCCGCCGCCGCCACACTCAGCGTGATCTGCCCGAGGGTGCGACGATCACCAGCGGTGAACTCGATCTTTTCGACCTTGTAGGTGTTGAAGCCGGAGGCTTCGATGGTCACCGTGTAGGTCCCCGGAAAGACCCCGGCAACCGAGAAGTAGCCTTCGGCGTTAGTCTCCGTGACGCGCCTGTCACCGGAGAGTTCGTTGGTCATGGTGACCGACGCAGCGGGGATTCGGGCTCCCGAACTGTCAGCGACGATTCCCGTCAACGAGCCCGTGATCTGCTGGCCGAAACCACCAAAGCTACAGAGCAGAACGAACAGGGCGAGAACGAGGCCCGTTCGCACACACGAATTGAACATGTTTCCAACCCCCTGGCGTTGTGCCAGTCTTGTCACACGACAACCATCCCACTGATATACCGAAACCGCACACGGTGTCAAGAGTTTCTTTCTATGAAGGTTCATACGAGGGTATGTGTTTTAGTAATATACTTATTTATCAATAACTTAAACGGGTATAACAACAGGGGATGTCGGCTTGCGTCCTTTTCCGGGTCGGCTACGGCAGATCGAGCTCGAGCGAGTAGATTTCCTGGATGCTGTCATCCTGAAGCACGATAGGGGAGTCGTCGGGATCCATCGACAGCCCGTATGGCCCCTGGATGCCCGCCACATCGATGCCGGACAGGCCGGCGACCAGCTCAACCGCCCCGCTGTCGACGGCCACCCGATAGATCCCCCGCTTTTCCGTGAAGGCGTGAAAGGCGTACACGTAAAGGCCGTCGCCGCTCCAAGCCGGGAAGCCGCACTGGAAGCTGGTCGCGACGCGCCAGACTCCGCGGTTGAGGTCGCACACCATGAGGGCGCTGTCCGTGTGGCGAATGGCCGCCAGGCGGGCGCCATCCGGGGACCAGCGTGGCGAGAACATCCCCTCCGACCCCTGGACGAACTCCACCCGCCGACTCTCGAGGTCCAGGATCCGCACTCCGGTGACTTCGGGACGCACGTCCCATGGAAACGGAGCAAACACAATCTTCTTTCCATCCGGGGACCAGTTGGGATCGGCTTCGGGGCCGTCGCCGGCCACCAGTTGTTCGACCGGTCCGCCGTCGGCGGGCATCATGTAGATCTTCCACTGTTCGCCGGGCCCCCGGCCCATGAAGGCCACGCGGCGGTTATCCGGAGAGAGGCGAGGCAGATAGGTTCGTAGTGGATCCGAGGTAAGCTGGCGGCGCTCGGTCCAATCCGTCCGGCTCACCCAAATCTGTGCTTCCGGGAAGGTGGCGTACGTAACCCACTGCCCATCGAGGGAGAAGTGAAGCTGGTCGGCCGAGAGTCCGGCCAGATACGGCTGAAACATCTGTCGCGCGGCGTTCCAGCGGATCAATTCGCCGCGCCGCACTTCCCCGATGGCGACCAGGGATTTGCCGTCCGGGCTCATTCGGGGGGAGCGAAATTTCAGGGGGCCGGAGGTAAGGCGCTGCGGCTTGGCCCGCCCGAGCCAAGCCCACTTCTCCGGAACGATCCACAGATTCGAATCCGACGGCGAGAAGAACAGGAAGTACGCTCCGCGCCCCGCCCACGCACCACAGTGCTGCTCGAAGTTCCACCCGGGGAAAGAGGCGCGCAGCTCTCCCCCGCTGACTGGAATCTCCCAGATTGTACTGTGCTCGGCTGACGGATAGCCCGAACGAAAGCGGATGCGGCGCCCGTCCGGACTCCAGCGGATGGCGCTGTTGATGCCCGGCTTGTCAGCCAGGCGGCGCCTGTTCAGTCCTTGCGCGTCGCCGAGCCAGAGCTCGGCGCCGGTGAAGTACGCGAGCCTTGTCTCGTCGGGGGACCATTTTGCGTCGTTCGCGACAAGATCCCCGAGGCGCCGGGCTTCGCCCCCGGCCGGTGGGACCAACCACAGCGCGCCGTCCGCAAGGTCATGGTCGAGGCCCGAGCTCGTCTTCAGCAGGAGCCGGCCGCTCTTCGGGCCTACATCGAGAATGAACACGCTCTCCTCGGAAGCAATGGAAATGGGGATGAAGTCGGTGGCCCCCCCTTCAACCGGAACCCGGGCCAACCTCGTCCGCCCGTCGACAAACTCAACGAAATAAACGCGATTGTTGTCGGTGCCAATTCCGTCCATCTTTTGGCGCCCGTCGTTGGTGAGCTGGTGGTAGGAGGCTACCGCCGCCTCACGCGCCGGAGGGCCGAACCACAGGAGAACGATGATCCCGGTTGCCAGGAGTCCGGCGACTACCAGAGGCCAGCGCTTGCCGCGCGGCCTCGGGTTTCCGGGTCCGGGCGGGGGCGCAGGGGGGCTTCCGGCGGTCAGGGGCGGCGGTGGTTCCACGATTTCGACCGGGGCGATGAACCGGTAGCCTTGCCGGGCGAGAGTCTCGACGAACCGGGGATTCTCCGCGGCGTCACCTAAGGCGGTGCGAACTTTATTGATCGCCTTGTTCAGGCGGTGATCGAAATCGTCGGGCGGCTCTTCGGGCCATAGCACTGCCCGAAGCTCCTCCCGCGTGACAAGCTCACCCGGTTTGGAGAGCAGCGCCTCCAGCACCTGGAGCGGCTGCCGTTGAAGACGGATCCGAATACCGGCCTTTCGAAGCCGCGCGGACTCCCTATCCAACTCGAAAAGGCCGAAGCGCACAGGAGGCGATTTCGGATTTCGCGTCGTTCCCGATCCGTCGTACGATCCGTCCACTTCCGTCATAAAGGTTAACACCGAACGCCTGGCATGGGAAGGGAACTCTGAGTAGGTGTGGGGGCGTCCCACGCACTTTCATAGGCTTAGGCGGGGATGCTGGAATGTTGATCTTTTAGCACGATCCGCCGCCGGGGCGGCGTCGGGCGGCATTTCGAACAGCACGTCCCATGAGATCGGCCGGATCTGGACCGGCCCTCTCAGCTACACTCCGCCGCGGGCCCGGCGTGCCAGTTCACCCAGGGTCTGGTTGGTGGAGGAACGGTGGCCGGGCAGCGGCAGAATCCTCTCGTGAATGGCGTCGATCAACCACTCCGGCTGCGGGAAGAACGTGGCCTCCAACTCCGCCGCCGGCGTGATCCAATTGCGGGAGCCGAGCACTACGGGAGGAGCGTCAAGATCGTCGAAGCAGAGCTGAGTAATCGTGGCGGCCACGGATTGCATGACGGAGCCGCGTTCCACCGCCTCGCTCGCCAGCAGCACCTTGCCGGTGCGGCGCACGGATTCCTGGATTGGGGCGTAGTCTATGGGATTCGCTGTCCTGAGGTCGATCACCTCCGCGGCCAGCCCGAAGCGTCCTTGAAGCTCGTCCGCGGCGGCCACCGCCGTGTAAAGGGATGGCCCGAGAGTGATCACGGTAAGATCCTTGCCCGCGCGTTTCACCGAGGGCTGCGATAGCTCGATTTCGTAGTATTCCTCGGGCACGCCGCCCGGCTCGAACAGCTCGCCTACGTCGTAGATCTTCTGGCTTTCCAGAAACACCACGGGGTCCGTTCCGGCCAGGGCGCTATTCATCATGCCCTTCGCGTCGTACGGTGTGACGGGGTAGACAACTTTCAGGCCGGGAATGTGGTGGACGAGAGCAGTCCAATCCTGCGAGTGCTGGGCGCCGTACTTCGAGCCGATCGAGATGCGCAGAACGACCGGCATGGTCACCACGCCTCCGGACATGGCCTGCCATTTTGAGAGCTGGTTGAACAACTCATCGCCGGCGCGGCCCATGAAGTCGGCGTACATCAACTCCGCGACCGCCCGTCCGCCTTCGAGAGCATAGCCCACCGCGGCGCCGACGACGGCCGCCTCCGAGATCGGGGAGTTGAACAGGCGGTGATAGGGGAGGGCTTCGGTGAGCCCGCGGTACACGGCGAACGCTCCACCCCAATCGCGGTTCTCCTCACCGAAAGCCACCATGGTGGGGTCGATCGAGAACCGGTGCAACAAGGCCTCGAAGATGCCGTCGCGCACGTTGAACACCTTCATCTTGGGCAGCGGTTTGCCGTCCTCGACGCCCTTCCGGCTCTTGGCGCGGATCTGCTGCACTCGGGGGTTCTCCTCGATGTTTTGGAGCAACTCGGGAGTCCGGTCCGCGAATCGCTCGACCTTGCGGTTGGAGAACATCAGGGTTCCGACCAGTTCCGAGCGCATCGGAGTGCGCGGCGACGCCTCCAGGTCGACCGCCAGGCGGAACATGTCGAACACCAGCTCGGTTACCGCAACGCGCTCCGCTTCGATTTCCGAGGCGCTGAAGCCGCCCTCGGCCGTCAGAGCGCGGCCGAACGCGGCGATGCTGTCGGCCTGCTCCCAGCTCTCGATCTCTTCCTTGGAACGGTAGCTCGAGGCGTCCGACGGCGAATGCCCGCTGATGCGGTAGGTGACGGTGTCCAGCAGCACGGGGCCCTGGCCGGCGCGGATCACGTCGATCTTGCGGCGGAAAGAGTCGATGACGGCCAGCGGATTGTAACCGTTGACCCGCTCGGCGTGCATCTGCTCCGGATTGACGCCGGCGCCGATCCGGGCGATGTACTCGCAGCCCATCGTCTCGCCGTAGGGCTGCCCGCCCATGCCGTAGAAGTTGTTCATGCAGTGGAAAATGACAGGCAGGCCGCCGCCCAGATCGGGGTCCCACAGCTTGCGGTACTGATCCATGCTCGCAAACGTGATCCCCTCCCACACCGGTCCGCAGGCGAACGAGGCGTCGCCGATATTGGCCACGACGATACCTGGCTGCCGGTTCACGCGTTTGTACAGCGCCGCGCCCGGGGCGATGGAGCCCGAGCCGCCGACGATGGCGTTGTTCGGGTAGATGCCGAACGGCGGGAAGAAGGCATGCATCGAGCCGCCACAGCCCCTGTTCAGCCCCGTCTCGCGCGCGAAGATCTCGCTGAAGGCCCCGTAGACGAGGTAACGCGCCGCCAGCTCCGGGATCTGGCCCTGGTAGTTGCTCTCCACCGGACGTAGAATCGCGCCGTCGAGATACGTCTGCATGATAGCCATCAAACGATCGCCGGCCATCTTGCGAATGGCGGAGAGTCCCTTGGCGAGAATTTCGCCGTGACTGCGGTGCGAACCGTAAATATGGTCGTCGGGCCCAAGCAGGAAAGCCATGCCCACGGCGGCGGCTTCCTGGCCAATGGAAAGGTGGGCCGGACCGAGATGGCTGTAGGCGACGCCTCTGTAAGCGCCCTTGAGCTTGATCTGGTTGAGCGTGTTCTCAAACTCCCGGATCAGGCACATGTCGCGATAAATGGCCAGCAGATCCGGCCGCGCGTACAACGCGGCCTCCTCGGCCAGGGGCTTGTCGTAGACATTGACGGGAACATCCGTGAAATGAATGCTGCTTTTCGCCAGGACCTTGTCCGGCTCTATGATGATCGACTTCGGCATGAATCCGTAACTCCATTGGACGGCGCACCCGCCGCCCTAAAGGCCGCGGGGCGGAGCGTCTAGCTGACCTCCACGATGGCCTCTTTCAACGCCTCGGAAATGGTCGGGTGGGGGAACACCACTTCCCGGACGTCCGCCGCGCGCATCTCGGTTTCGATCATCAACGCGGCGGCCATGATGAACTCACTGGCACCATCGCCGACGGCGTGGACGCCCAAGATCTCGCCATGTTTCGCTCCCACCAACGCCTTGACGAAACCTGACGTTTTCTCGTGCTCGATGAGGAAGCGGCCGGCCATCGCCATGGGCGTCAGCGCCTTTCGATAGGCGATGCCCCTGGCCTGAAGTTCCTCCTCGGTGTGGCCCACGGAGGCCGCTTCGGGGTGCGTGAAGATAACGGCCGGAACGGCCTCGTAGCGCATGCGGTCCGGGCGGCCGAACATGTTGTTCACCGCGACGATCCCTTCGCGGGTGGCCGCGTGCGCCAGCAGCCGGCGGCCCGTGACGTCGCCGCAGGCCCACACCCCCGGCACGTTGGTGCGGCCGGTATCGGAGGTCCGGATGCCCTTCGCGTTGAAGTCGATGCCGGCTTGCTCCAACCCGATATCCTCGACGACGGGCTCGCGCCCGGTGGCGTTCAGAATGTAGTCGGCCTCGAAGCGGCCTTCAAGGCCTTCCTGATCCCGATAGCACACCGCGCGGCCGTCAATTCGTGTGACGCGGCACGACAGGTTGACCGCCACCCCGCTCTTGCGGGCTTCGTGCAGCAGGCGCAGCGACACGTCGCCGTCGCAGCCGGCCGCCACCAGCGGGAGCATCTCGAAGATCGCCACCCGGGAACCAACTGCCGAGAGATAGGCGGCGAACTCGAGTCCAATATAGCCGCCTCCGATGACCGCCACACTGCCGGGAATCTCGGCCAGGTCCAGGAGAGCCGTCGAATCGAGAACGGCGGAGGAATCAATGCCCGGAATCGGCGGCACGGCGGGACGGGATCCGGTCGCAATCAGGATATGGGCCGCCTCCAATTTCCGGCCGTCCACCTCGACGACGCCGGGGCCGCTCAGCCGCGCGCGCCCGGAGATCACCCCGACGCCGGACTTCTTGAGCATGCTCTCCACGCCGCGCCGCAGCGTGGCGACGATCCGGTTCTTCCGGGCGAGCAACGCCGGCACATCGAGCATCGGCTCTCCCAAGCGGATCCCGTATGCGGCGGCATGGCGGCATTCGGCGAGCAGCTTCGAAGTCTTGAGGAGTGTCTTGGTGGGAATGCAGCCTTCATTCAGGCAGACGCCACCCACGAACCTCTTCTCCACCAGCGCGACTTTCTTCCCGAGGCGCGCAGCGTGGGCTGCCGCTTCGTAACCGCCGGGACCGGCGCCGATCACAACCAGGTCGTACATTCAGTTGTCCTTTTCTCCCAAACCCACGAGCGCGGCGACGTTCTCCACGTTTTCGCGCAACCGCCGGAGGAAGCGGGCGCCCGGGGCGCCGTCGACCGCCTGATGATCGCACGTGAGCGAGAAGCCGATGAAGTCGGCGAACTCAACCACCCCGTTCCGCCGGACTGGTTTCAGTTGGATCGCGTCGACGCCCAGGATGGCCACCTGCGGCGGGTTGACGATCGGCGTGAACGCTTCGATGCCCAGACTTCCCAGGTTGCTGACGGTGAAGGTGCCCCCGGTCATGTCATCGGGGCTCAGGGCGCCCGCGGCCGCCTGCTCGGTCAGAACGTGGATTCTCGCCGACAGATCTTCGAGCGTCAGCGTCTCGCAATGCCGCACGACCGGCACCACCAACCCGCGGGCCGTATCGCAGGCAAACGCCAGGTGGATCGCGCGGTGGCGGTAGATCTCGCCTTCGATCAGCTCGGCGTTCAGGTCGGGAAATTCCTGGAGCGTCCGGGCGGTGCAGTACATAACCAGATCGTTGATGTTGATGTCCGCCGCCGCGCCGCCCCGGGCCTTGAGCCGAGCGCGGACCCCAAGCAGCCCGGCGGCCGCGGCCGACGTGTGCATCGTGTACTGCGCCGTGGCCGCCAGCGACTCGCGCATGCGGCGCGCGATGGTGCCGCGAATCCCGGACATCCGGACCGGCGGGGGCGCCAGGTCGGCCGCGCGCACCATTCGGTTGAGACCCGAACCCTCCCCCCGAACCCGATACCCCTCTTCAAGCATGGCGCGGGCAAGTGACGAGACGCGCGGGGAGCGCTCGTAGAGATCGCGGAGATCGGCTTCAAGGATCCGGCCGCCCGGTCCGGAGCCGGCGGCGCGTTCGGGCCGGAGGTCGTGAAGTGCCGCGAACCGGCGGGCGCGCGGGCTCAGCACCGGCGCCGACGGAGGCGGCGGAGATGCCGGCGCCGGGGCAGGCGCCACCGAAGAGACCCGAGGCTCAACGGCGCCCATGTCCTGCCGGACAGTGGCGGCCGGCGACGCCGGCGGTACGGGCGCCGCGGCCGGGCCCGGTACCGGCCGGAACCCCTCGACCGGTTCGCCGGGCTCACCAATGACGGCGATGTTGGTCAGCACCGGAACGAGCGCGCCCGCCTCAAAGAACATCTCGAGTAGAGTTCCGGTAGCCGGCGACTCGATCTCGAAGTTGGCCTTGTCGGTCTCGATCTCGGCAAGGATCTCGCCGGCAGAGACCTGGTCGCCCCGGCGGCGCGTCCAGTTGACGAGGATACATTCCTCCACCGTGTTGCCCGGTTGGGGCATCTGGACCGGAATTGCCATAAGCTTTCCAATGATTCAGCGCTCAATGCAGCCTCAGCGTGAACCGGCATCGGTATGCACGCCGATCGGCCGGTTCCGCAACGGGCCCGGTGCGCCGGCTTCGGACCCGCCTTTCAGAGCCTCAGGGCCGGATCGTACCCCGCGCCGGACTCACCCGAAGTTCTCCAGCAGCTTCCAGCCGGCCTCCGCGAATTGGCTCAAGGTCCGCTGGGTGACGCCGTAGCTGACGAACTCCCGCGGGGACATCCCGTCCGGCTCGTAAGCCCGAACGAACTCCGGCACCTGACGCAGGCGGTCGATCACCGCGGCCGGCACCTCGGCGTCGATCCGCTCTTCGCGCGGCAGAGTGTCGGCCACGAGTAACTCCTGGAACGGCGGCGCGATCGACATGATGAGACTCGCCCCGGCCAGCTCCGTCATGTGGTACGTGCCGCGCAGCGCGGCCACCAGGAGCACGGCTTCGTACCCCAGCTCCTGGTAGATCCGGTAGGCCCGCTTGGTGGCGGCGACGCCGGCCTGCCGGATATCGTCTTCGGTCACCGCCGCCTGGTTGTCGCGCGCCACTTCTCGCAGATAGTCGTCGAGACGGCCGATCATGATGACGGCATAGCAGCGGCCGGGCCGCACACCGGCAGCCTGGGCGCGCCGCACACCATT
>CAYRPT010000028.1:0-13850 GCA_964425895.1 uncultured Solibacteraceae bacterium
CGACAGCCGGCCGGCGGCCAAAAGTAGATCCACATTCGAAGGTTCTCTTTCCAAAGCCCGACGTACACACTCCAGCGCTGGCCGGGGACGCCCCTGGCTCAGCTCCAGCTCCACCAGCGCACGAAGCGCGTCCATGTCCACGGGAGTGGCATCCAGCAACGCCCGGAAGCCGCGGGCCGCCTCCCCGGTTCTACCCTCCGCCAGATCGGCCTTGGCCAGCAGAAAGCGGGCCCTGCGTCCATAGGGGCCCGCCGCCGGCAGTTGCTCCAACTCGCGGCGGGCCTGCTGGTACCGCTCGAGGCCAAGGTACGCTGCGGCGGTGGCGAGGCGGGCTCGCGGGTCAAAGGGAAACTCAGCGAGGATCTCCTTCGCCTCGCGCTCGGCCGGGATGTATTCGCCACGCGACAGGAGCAGCTCCACCAGCGCGATCCGCGCCGGCAGAAAGTCCTGGTTGGTTCGGAGCGATTCCCGGAACTCCCGCTCCGCGTTCGCCGGGTCGGCGCCGGCAAACAGCGCTTGGCCGTAGTGATACCGCAACACATAGTTGTCGGGCTGGGCGGCGAGCGATGCCTTCAGATCCTGCGCCGCTCCAGCCAGTTCATCCGGGCTCCCCCGGTGGAGACGAAGCAGCCCCCGCAATCCAATCGCCGGCGCGTCATCCGGATCGGCGTCGAGCAGGCGATCAACCTCGAGGGCGGCCGCGGCGAAGTCCCCTTGGGAAAGCTGAGCGCGCACGATCCCGTAGTGGTGCTCCTTCTGCTTCCCGGCATCCTCCTCAACGGTCAGGCGGTAGAGCCGGAGAGCGGCTTCCGTACGCCCGAATCGGAGATAATGATCGCCGGCCAGTCGCGGGGCGTCGGGATAGCGTTTCGTGTCGGCGAGCAGCCGCTGGATAATGCCGTCGGCTTCCTGCTCCTTTCCCATCGCGCGGTAGTGGGACGCGAGCGAGATCCAGTTGCCGGTGTTCTCCGGGATATTCCGGCACTTCGTCCCGAGGACCGCTTCGGCCGCTTCGCGCCGGCCGTTGCGGGCGTGGAGGAGATAAAGGAAATCGTACACCGGCCCCGCGGTCGGATCGTGCGCCAGGAGCTTCTCGGCTACACTCCGCGCCTCATCCGGGAGTCCGTTTTGCACCAGCGAGGCGGACAGACCGAGCACCGCGGCGGTGTCGGCGGGCATTCGCTGGTAGACGCGCCGGAACAGGGACAGGGCTTCTTCCGCCGCCCCCTGATAAGCCAGGATCTGCCCTTTGACCAGTAGAACCTCGGCCGTATCGGGATGCCGCTGCTCCGCCTGTCTATGGAGTGAAATCAGCGAGTCGAGCGTGGCTTGCCGGTTCACAGGCGCCGGCGAGGCCAGCGACACGAAGTGCAGCTCGGCGAGCCGGCGGAATGCATCGAGGTTGCCCGGATCCAGCTCGAAAGCGCGTAGGAACGCCTCCGCGGCGCCCCCGCGCCGCCCTAACTCCTGGTCGGCCAGGCCCAGCCGGTAATAGGCCGGCGCGAAGCGGCGGTCCACGAGGAGCGCTTTCCGGTACAGAATGGAAGCCTCTTCGTACTGCTTGCGCTCGAAGTGGTCGTCGCCGAGCGAAACGAGACGCTGTCTCTGGGCCTCAGGGTTGGAGTTGCACGCCAGAAGAACGCCCAGTAGAAAGCCCGGAACAAGCCCGCCCGAATAGGATCTTCGCCTTGCCATGGCGGTTCGGCTGCCTCTTTCCAGTATAGAGATGCCGCCTGCCGGGCCAGGGCGGGCATCGGGGAGTATCCGGGAGGCGGCCCCCAGGCCGTTGAGCCCGGCGGCGGATCGCTGACCGGCACAGGATTCCTCGCCCCTGGACGGCGGCGCCGCCGCCGTCTGCCTGATCCTCCGCCCCCCTCTGCCATACTGGGGTGTGCCGCCGCATGGGTAGAGTCTTCATTGCCTCCCTCGTCGTTCTGTTGGCCCTGGGCTGGCAGTATGCGACCGTCAGCGTCAACTACGACGGCAACTGGACGGCACTGTTCTGCACCGCCGGCCGCCGGCCGGTGCCGCCCGCCCTCGCCGGCGAGCGGGTCTACACGTTTGAGGACAGTGAGGGCTTCGACGCGCAGTTCTATCACTACATCGCGCATGAGCCGCTGCCGGGCGAGATGGCCCCGTACATCGAGGCGGCCCGCATGCGCTACCGGCGCATTCTGATGCCCGCAACGGCCTGGCTGCTGAGCCTCGGCCGGCAGGACGCCATCGATTTCGCCTACCTCGCCGCCGGATATCTGTTTCTCGTCCTTGGAATGCTGTGGACCGGCCGCTACGCGGCCCGGCTGGGGCTTTCCGAACGCTGGACGCTGATCTTCGCGGCGGCCCCGGCCTCCATCGTATTCGTCGACCGGCTCACGGTGGACCACGCGCTCGCAGCGCTGACCGCCGCCTTCGCCCTCCACGCCGTCAGACGTCCCTCCTGGAAGCTCTGGGTGATCCTGGCGCTGGTCCCACTCGCCCGGGAAATCGGCATCCTGCTAACGGTTGCTTACTGCCTCTACTGTCTCATCTGGCGCGAGTGGAAGCTCGCCGGGGTGTTTGCCGCCTCGGCCGTTCCCTTCGGCCTCTGGAACCTCTTCCTGACCCGGGTCACGCCGCCGGCGCCCTACGAGACCCCGGTGGCGCCGCTGAGCCGGCTGGTCCACTGGCTGACGCATGCTCAGCCCTATCCGCCGGACGTTCCCCTTCGGACGCTGGTGGAGGCCGGGGACGTCCTGGCGCTGCTGGGCGCGGTGGCGGGGATGGTTCTGGCGGGGGTTCTGGTGGTCCGGCGGCGCTCCGACCCGGCGGCGCTGGCCGCGGCCGGCTTCGCCCTTTTGGCCATCTTCGTACAGCGCGACGACGTCTGGCAGACCCCTTACAACTACGGCCGCATCTTCTCGCCGATGTTCCTGCTGGTCGCTCTTGGCTGGATGCCCGTGAACCGCTGGCTGGGCGTGCTCCCGCTGGCCCTGATCACGCCTCGCCTGCTGATGCAATACGGACGCCAGGCGCAGGGGATCTTCGACTGTTTGCGATAGCCGGGGGGCCTCGCGCTATCTCAACCGGTTCAGGAGTTCCACGCCGCGCCGGATGTCGGCGAGGCGCTGCCGGTGATCCGGAGTCTCCCGCTCTACGTTGATCGTGCCCTGGTAGCCGACCTCCTTGAGCTTCGCCATGAACCGCTCCATCCCGACGGACCCGTCACCGAGCGGCCTCTCGGCGCCGAGCGCCCCGCGCACATCCTTCGGCGGCCACTCGCCGTCCTTGGCGTGCACCGAGACGACGTGCGGAGCGAGCACTCCCAAAGCTTCGATGGGATCGCCCGTGCCGTAGAGAATCATGTTGGCGGGGTCGAAGTTGATGCGCAAGTTGCCCCGGCCGGTGTCCTCGAAAAACCGCAGCAGCACCTTGGCCGGCTCCTGTCCCGTCTCGAGCGCGAAGGTCTGGCCGTGGCGCGCGGCGTAGTCGCAGATGCGGCGTACCATGTCCCGGACCGCGAGGTAGTCCGGATCCGACTCATCCTCCGGAACGAACCCGATATGCGTGGCGATGCCTGGCACTCCGGCGCCCGCGGCGAAGTCGCTTACCGCGTAGGTGCGCGCTTCCCGCTCCTCGCGCGTGGCGCGGGGGATGAAACCGACCGTTCGCTGGACCGCCGGAATATCGGCGTAGTCCTCCCCCTGGTACGCCGCGAAAACGGTGACCAGCGTGAACTGCTCGGCCTCGGCAGCCTCTCTCCAGGAGGCCGCGGCGCCCTCCAGGTCGAGGTCGCCCGGAATCCCCAGTTGGCCGCAGCGCACACCAAGGGCCTTCACCTCACGGAGCGTCTCGATGGGATCGCGCCCCGCCCAGAACATCACGCCCACTTCCCGTTCGCTCAAAGTCTGCATTCGACTTTTTCTCCTTTCCCGGCCCGTGCTTCGGCCAGCATTCTGGCGATCTTGACGGCCGCCGACGATTCCCCAGGCGGACAGCGCCGGGGCTCCGCCCCGGAGGAGGCACACTGGAGGAAGTACTCGATTTCCGCCTGATAACCGTCCGTGGCCGGCCGGTCGAGTTCCCGCTCCTCTCCGTTCCTCGCGTACAGCTTCGGCGGACGTCCGGCGGAACTGTACTCGATCGTGCCGTTCTCGAAGACCACTGTGTATTCCATAGAAAAGGGATACGACCGCGGGTGATGCCAACCGCCGGTGATCACCGCGACTTCCCCGCCGGCGTAGTGCAGTTGCCCGACGAGGATATCAATGCCTCTCGCCATGTCCTCCTCGCCGACCGCCGAGACGGCCGCCGGCAGGCCAAACAGGTGCACGGCCATATCGACATCGTGGATCAGCAGGTCGAAGACCCCCCCGCCGCTCTTGGCGGGGTCGGGCAGCCAATCACCCCAGGTGGGCGCCGCACACCGCCGCCGAAACAGCGCCGAGCGCATCGGGCCCAGGCTTCCACCGCGGTGCAGTTCGATAAGAGGAGTATAGTCCGGAAAGAAGCGAAGAACCTGGGCGGTCATCAGGATCCGACCGGCGCTCCTCGCCGCGGCGATCATGCGGTCCGCTTCCTCGCCGGTCAGGGCCATGGGTTTCTCGACCAGCACGTGCTTGCCGGCTTCGAGCGCCGCAATCGCGGCCGGCGCGTGCAGGTGAGTCGGCAGGCAAAGATCCACGGCATCGACGCCGGGGTCGCGGACGGCTTCCTGCCAAGCGGAGTACTTGCGGGCGCGCGAGAAGTCGAACCTCTCGCCCTCGACGCCAAGGTGGCCGCCCACGTGGGTGAGGTCGCCTTGGAGGGCCACGGGGTCGGCCCCGCAAACCACCGTCAGTTCAACATCCGGGATGTTCTTCATGGCCTTGAGGTGGGTGAGTCCCATGAAACCCAGGCCCAGCATGCCGATTTTCACGATGGCTGTCTCCTTCCCGCAGGGCCGGCATCCGCCGGCTCCGTCTTGCTTCTACCAGGCCGCGGCCTTCCCGATTTCAAGCGGCCAGACTTCCGTATCAAGGTCCTGAATCCGCGCGGCCAGATCCGAAGGCTGGCCGGTGAGCGGAGGAAACGTGCCGAAATGCATCGGTATCACAGTCTTCGCCTTGAGCAGACGGCAGGCGAGGGCCGCCTCGCGCGGGCTCATGGTGAACAGATCGCCGATGGGCAGTACGGCCAGCTCCGGGGCATAGAGTTCGGCGATGAGCGCCATGTCGGAGAACACGTTGGTGTCGCCGGCGAAGTAAATCGAGCGGCCGTCCGGAACTTGAATTATGAAGCCGGCCGCTTCGCCCCCGTAGATGATCTTGCCGTCGTCCAGGATCCCGCAACTGTGCACCGCGTCTGTCATGGTGACCGTGACCGGGCCTACCTTCTGGGATCCGCCCTTGTTCATCGGGCAGCACGTCGTGACGCCCTTCGATCCAAGCCATTCACAGACCTCGTAAATGGCGGCCACCGGGGCTTGAAACTGCCGGGCCAGCGGCACAACGCTGTGGATGTGATCGAAATGGCCGTGGGTGACGAGGATCGCGTCAACGCGCGTAAAAGAGTGGTCCTTCGGGTACGTGGGGCTTTCCGTCCAGGGATCGCAGACGATCACTTCTCCAGCTTCGAGCCGGAACTGGAAGGAACCGTGTCCGAGCCAGGTGATTTCGAGCATGAGCAGGCGTCCTCCACCCCAAGATGATACCCCCGCCGGGCTTCTGGCGCGGAGGTCGAAACGTCGTCGCCGTTCGCCGGGTCCACCGGTCGCGGTCAGGCTTTCGAGTCCGGCGGGCCGGGCGTCCGCTCCCCGGCAAGGAGTCCACTCATGTCCGCCGTTCCCTGGGGGGTTGGCTTCACAGGCGGATGCTCTCCAGGCGCGCCGCCGTCGAGCCGGTAACGGCGACGACGCCTACGGGATGGGGGCCGAGCAATACACACCACTCCTCGGGAAGGAACCGCCGCAGGTTCGAACCCGATGCGAAGGGCGAGAAGGCAGGCAGCACCAGCACGCGGGGTGTTTCGAGGAAGACGCGATAGGGTCTTCGGGCGCCGGACGGCTCGCGCAGCGTCAGGGAGGGGTGAAGGTGCCCCAGCGCCAACGTGCCTTTCCAGCGTTTCGGCAGGCGATCGCCGTGCAGCGCCCGCAGACCACCAACGGTCAGTTCGCGAACGATGTCGAAGCCGAGATGCCCGAAATCGCGGCGGAAAGCCCGATCGTGGTTGCCGGTCACCACGGTGATTTTCGCGGCGCGGCCCAGCGAGGACAAAGTGGACTCGATCAGCGCGCGCTCCTCCTCGCCGGGTTTGGGAGCGTGGACCGTATCGCCGAGGAAAATCAACCGCCGCGGTTTGAGTTCATCGAGCAGGGAGGCGAGAGCGTCGCGCGCGCCTCCATCCACCACGGGTCCCAGTTCGCCACGGCGCCGCTGCGCCCACCCGAAGCCCAAGTGGGCGTCGGCGACGAGGACGGCTCGCTCGTCGGGAAGCCACAGGGCTCCCGAGCAGTGCGCCCGGTATCGCTGGCCGATCGGCGCGATGCGGCTCATCGTTGCTCCCGGCGGCCGGCCTTCCTCACGACGGCCGCTCCCATTCCTTGTAGATGTGGTTCGCCATCTCTTCCAGGGCCTTGTCAGGATCGCCGGCGATCAGGATTTCGCGGTTGAAGACCGAGTACAGCGGCAGAGCGAAGGGCGAGGGCCGGGGAAGATCTACTGTTTCCCACGCCGCCTTGCTGAGCCGTGCGGCTTCCCGCTCCGCCCTTTCGGCGTCGAGCTGATCCTCGAGCACGCCCCGCAGCGTTTCACGCACCAGGGGATGGCCTGGCTCGTATTTCCGGAACGTCTGGTAGAGCAACTCGGCGTTCCAGGTGGCGGCCCGGGGCTTGGTGCGGCCGCGCAGCGAGCGGCGAGGTAGCAACTGGCCGGTCTCCGCGACGGCGCGGAACTGTTTTCCCGGAGTTTCCGATTCCATGACGATACGCTCCAGGTCGGCGCGGAAACCCTGGGGACGCAGCGCCTCCCGGAGCTCGCCGACGGACGGAACGCGGTGCTGCGGGAAGGAGAGGAGAAAGCAGTGGTCGTCATGATTCCCGACGATGGAGCTGTCGTGGCCGAGGCGGTGGGCGGCCACCCAGGCGAGCGATCGATTGACCGCCCGTCCCGCCACCACGTGGACGATGTAAGCCACGCCCTGCGCGCGGCGCAGCCGTTCCACCTGCACCGGCTCAGCGGCGGGCACCGCGGTGGCCTGGCACTGCCGCGCCACGTAATCCGCCACCAGGGCCGCGATCCGCGGTTCCAGGTTCCATTTCCGGATGAGGACGTCGAGACACCCGCGGGGACCGCTCCGCCTCCAGGCGCTTCGCAGGTCGCGGCGAAGGGCGAGCTCCTCGTTCGCGAGCCGGGCGGAGAGGTTAAACTTGCCGCCGTACCAGCGCGGCGTCTGCACGCGTTCGCCGGCCGCCGGCTCGACCACCGCGGTGTCGCCGCTCCAGGTGCGGATGCGCACCACCCGGCCGCCGATGACAACTGCTTCGCCCGGCTTCAGACCCAACAGGAAGTTCTCCTCAACCGAGCCGATGGTCCGGTTGCCGCGGGTGACGATCCGCACCTGGTAGTCGTCCGTGATGGTGCCGGCGTTCAGGAAGTACTGCCGCACCGCTTGCGGAGAAGCGACCCGGCATCGGCCTTCGGTGAGCACGATCTTTCCGTAGCGGCCCGAAGCTCCGAGCACGCGGCCGCCCCCGGCGAGATATTCCACCACGGAGTCAAAGTCCGGGCGGGTCAGTTTGCCGTAGGGGCCCGCCCGGCGCACCAGGCGAAAGGCCTCGTCCGGCGTCCACGGCCGCTCGATGCTCATGGCCAGGAGCGCTTGTGCGAGCACGTCGAGCGGGGCCCGGGGAACCCGCAGCGCGTCCAGGCGCCCCCGGGTCACGGCTTCCCGTAGGGCGACGCATTCGAGCAGGTCCGCCAGGCTGAGGGGCGCCAGAACCCCTTCCGCGACGCTGCCCACCCGATGACTGCTGCGTCCCAGCCGTTGCACCGCCTGGTTCACGCCGCGCGGCGCCCCAATCAGAATCACCTGGTCCACGCCCTGGAAATCGACGCCCATTTCCAGGCTGCTCGAGCAGACCACCGCCTTCATGGCGCCACTGGCCAGGCCGGCCTCGATTTCCCGGCGCACCTCCCGGTCGATCGAGCCGTGATGCACCGCGATGCGCTCCTCCCACTCCGGCAGCAAGACCTGGAGCGCGAGGCCGAGACGCTCCGCGGCCGACCGCGTGGACGTGAAGACCAGCGAGGACCGAGCCCGGCTCACCCGCTCGGCTACCGCGTGCGCCACTCGGTAGGGATTGTAGCCGGCCGCCGGCAGGGGAACGTCCTCGGCGGGAGGCGCGATTTCGAGGCGGTAGGATCGGGCCGCTTCTTCCCGCGCCACGACGCACGCCCGCCGGCCGCACAGCAGTTCTTTCACCGCGCGCACCGGTTCGGCGGTGGCGGACAGGCCGATTCGCTGAAGCCGCGAGCGGCGGCGCGACTCCAGGCGCTCCAGTGTCAGGCTCAGCAGGGAACCGCGCTTGCTCTCCGCGAACGAGTGGATCTCGTCGACGATCACGGTGTGCGGGACGAGCCCGTCGCGCCAACCAGCCTGGGCCAGCAGAAGGGCCAGTGTTTCAGGGGTGGTCAGCAGGAGGTGCGGCCGGGTCCGCTGCTGGCGCGCACGATCGACCGGGATGGTATCGCCCGTCCGCACCTCCATGCGAATCCGTTCCGCCGGAGGGCGGCCGGCGTTGAGCGCCTCCAGAGGCCCCGCGAGGTTCCGGTGGATATCATAAGTCAGCGATCGCAGCGGGGAGACATACACGGCGCGGGTGGCGTTTGGCAACGCAGGCGTCTCGCGCCCCAGCTTGTCCAGCACCGAGAGAAACGCCGCCAGGGTTTTGCCGCTGCCGGTGGGCGCGAGGATCAGCGTGTTGCGGCCGGCGAGCGTGTGCCGCAGCGCCTGCTTCTGGATGCCGGTGAACTCCTCAAACCGGGCGCCGAACCACTGCTTCAGAATAGGGTGCAGTTCCATCGTCGTCGTCCGCCACCCCGGAGGTCTCCCGGCATGACCGGCGCCAACCTCACTGAAGTACAATTGTCGGCGATCCGCAGGAGGCGTCCGTGAACGACGGCAAACTCAACATGGCCATTGTCGGTCTCGGCTTTGGAGCCGAGTTCATCCCGATCTACCAGGCTCATCCCCATACCGAGATGTACGCGGTGTGCCAGCGCACCCGCGAGAAGCTGGACCGGATCGCGGATCATTTCGCGGTGCCGCGGCGCTATGACGATTTCGATGCGCTGATCCGGGATCCCGAGGTGGACGCGGTCCACATCAACTCGCCCATTCATCTGCACGCGCGGCAGAGCATCGCGGCGCTCGAAGCCGGCAAACACGTGGCGTGCACCGTGCCCGCGGCTACCAGCATCGCCGAGTGCGAGCGGATTGTGCGCGCGGCGGAGCGAGCGGGCAGAAACTACATGATGATGGAAACCGTAGTGTACTCTCGCGAATTCCTCTACGTGCGAGAACTCCGCGACACGGGGCGCCTGGGCCGCATCCAGTTCGTCCGGGGATCGCACCTCCAGAATATGGCGGGCTGGCCATCGTATTGGGAAGGGCTGCCCCCCATGCACTACGCCACGCACTGCATCAGCCCGTGCCTGGCGATCGTGGCGGGCGAGGCGGACACCGTGTCCTGCATTGGCTCCGGGCGCATCGCCGAGCCCCTGATCGCCAAGTACGGATCGCCCTTCTCGTTCGAAACCGCTCATTTTCGTGTAAGGAACCAGGACGTCGGCTTCGAGGTGACCCGGTTCCTCTACGGTGCGACACGGCAGTACATTGAAAGCTTCGATGTGTACGGTGAGAATCTCTCCTTTGAATGGCAGCTCGTCGAGGGAGACGATCCCGTGCTGCACACCGGCGGCGAGCAAACGGAAACCGTCAGGGTGCCGGATTACGCCCACCTGCTCCCGGAATCCGTTCGCCGGTTCACCAGCCAGGGCGTTTACGACGCCGACGAACACCAGCACCTGTCCTTCCTTCAAGGCAGCGGGCACGGCGGATCGCACCCGCACCTCGCCCATGAATTCGTGACGAGCATCGTGGAGGGCCGGAGGTCATTTCCGGACGTCTACCAGTCGGTGAACTGGACTATGGCCGGTATCTGCGCCCATGAATCGGCCCTGCGCGGAGGCGCCGTGGTCCGCATTCCCGACTTCCGCCAATAAGGTCTATCCCGCTCCCAGCAAGCACCGCCCGCCCCTCCACCACCGGCGCGCGAACAGGAGGCCGATGCTGACGGAAACCCCGCGGGGCCGGGAGCCGTTACATAATAGGAGGTTAGTCTCAAAGGTGTTGCCTCACCGCGGTATAAGTTGACATGAATGGCGTGAACCCGATCTCGATCCTCGCGGCCGCATTCCTGCTTGCCGCGCCATCCCCTGGCGCGAAGGCGGCAACGCCGGCTTGGCGGCAGGCCCGAATGCTGTTGGACCAGCTTCCCCTTTACTTCGAACCGAATCGGGGACAGTGGGAGGACCACGTCTTGTTCGGCTCGCGCGCGCCAGAGTACATGCTCTACCTGACCCGGGATGCCGCGGTGCTCCAGACCGGGACCGGCGTCCTGGAGATGCGTCTGGCCGGCGGGCTCCCGCCGGCTCGCGTGGAACCGTTGGAGCGTAGGAGATCGTTCTCCAGCCACTTTGTTGGAGGGCGTGAGAATTGGCTCCCGCAAGTGGAGCACTACAGCAAGGTGCGCTATGCCGGCGTCTACCCGGGAATCGACCTGCTGTACTACGGGCGCGGGCGCCAGCTTGAACACGATTTCGTGGTAGCCCCCGGCGCGGACCACTCCGCTATCCGCATCACCTTCGGCGGGGCTGAAGGAATCGACATCGACCAGGAAGGGGGGCTGACCGTCGCGATCGGCCGTTCGGCACTGTCGTTTTCCGCGCCCTACGCTTATCAGCGGAGCGCAGCCGGCGAGCAGGTGCGGGTATCAGCTCGCTATGTCCTGACCGGGCCCAACGAGGCCGGCTTCGCCCTCGGAGAGTATGACACCAGCCGGGAACTGGTGATCGATCCGGTGTTGATGTACTCCACCCACTTTAGCGGCACGCTGTGGGAAGAAGGCAATCTTGTCGCGGTGGACGCCTCCGGGTACATCTGGATATCTGGTCAGACAAGGTCGACTGACTTCCCAACCAACGGCGCAGGGTTGCAGGAAGGAGGAGGAGGCGGCGCCAATGTGTTTCTGACGAAGTTGGATCCGTTCGCGCCTCCGGGGCAGGGTTTACTCTATTCGTCGTTCTTCGGTGGTGTACAAGATGAGAGACCCGCGGCGCTCAAAATCGACGCCGCCGGGAATATCTATATAGCGGGGACGACGCGATCCGGTGATTTTCCGACCACTTCGAACGCCGTACAAGCCACCGTGCCGGCTCAGGATACCACCGTACCCGACAGCTCGCCGGAGAACGGCTTCCTCGTCCGGTTTCAGCTCGATGCGACGCCGTTCTTGAAATATGGCACCTATCTGGGGGGTGATGCCCGGGACCGGGTGCTCGGCATGGAGATCGATGGCGCGGGCCGGGCATATGTGGTCGGCCAGAGCTCGGCCGCGGCCGGATTTCCGTTGAGTGCGAATCCCCTTCAGGGATCGACGCGCGGCGGGGGCGACGCCTTCTTCACCATCGTCGACACCGTGGGCGGCGGGCTCGTGTACTCCACGTTCCTCGGCGGGACGTCAAGCGACTGGGCGAGCGGCGTGGCGATCGCCGGTGAAGGCGAGGCACTCGTCACCGGCTTCACCGCGTCCGAGGACTTCCCCGTTTTCGGCGCGCCGTACAGCACCGTGCCCCTCGGCCGGGGTGACGCTTTCCTGACCCGCATTGACTGGACCAAGACGGGCCTCGGGGCTTTGGGCGTATCCGGATACTTCGGCGGCACGGATCTGGATGTCGCCCAGGGTATTCTGCGGAACGCCGCCGGGCGCTACCACATCCTTGGCTACACGCTGTCGGCCGATCTCCCCACCACCGCGGCGGCGGTTCAGCGGGAACTGGCGGGCAACGCCGATCTGTTTCTGGCTACGCTGGATCCCGCGCAGCCAGGCGGTGAGGGATTGGTCTACTCTTCCTATCTCGGCGGATCCGGCGGTGACGTTCCCCTGCAAATGTCCTTCGATTCGGCCGGCGGCCTGGTGGTGGCCGGCTACACGCTATCGCCGGACTTCCCGATTCGCGGCGATGCATTCGACGACTCGTTCGGCGGGATCACCGATGCGTTTTACTTGCGCTTCGACGCCGCCTCGCCGGACGGTCAGGGTCTCACCTGTTCCTCTTTCTTGGGCGGGGCGAGTTCGGATGTCGCTTGGGGGATGGCGGTAGACAGTCTGGACAATGTCTACGTGGTGGGTGGCACCATGTCGCGGGATTTCCCGGTGACGCCGAACGCGCAGCTTGGCGAGCGGCGAGCACGCGCTGGCGCCTTCGTTTCGAAATTCGGGCCCTGCGCGGCGGCAGACGCCCAGGCCGGCGGCGATGGGGGCGCGCCGGCGGGCCGCTCGGAGGGACGGGGGACGGGGCGCGTATCGCGCGGCGGCGGCCGCGGACGATAAGCGGAGCCGGCGGGCGACGGGCCGCACCCGTTAGGGCATCATCGCCACGTAGACCTGGGGCCAGCCGTCGCGATCGCTGGTGAAGACGATCTTATTTTCGTCCGGCGACCACGAGGGGTGCGGGTGCGTCCATTGAGGGCCGTAGACCGTGTCCGCGGCGGTTTCCATCCAGCTCAGCGCGCTGGAAACGTCCTTGGCGCGCGCCGCTGCGAAGTCCTCGGCGAGCGCATAGCGCGACCTTCTCCATTGGGTGCCTTGATTGCTCGCCAGCGACAGGCAGATCCGACGCCGGTGGCCGCTGGCGGCGTCGATCACGTACAACCCCTCATCCGGATGATTCGTATCACAGAGCACCCGCGCACCCGCCCGGTCCGGCGTGATGTGCCAGGCATTGAACTCGGCGATCGTCCGGTGTTCGCGCGTCGTCCAGTCCATGCGCCGCAGGGCCTTCGGCCAGACCGTATAGACGACATCCCCGGTGGCGCCGAGAAAGGTCTCGTGGACAACGAACTCTTCGTTGTCGTGCAGGTAGAGACGAGAGCGCTGCCGTCACGCCGCACGCGGTGCATGCGCGGCGCCGGATCGGCGGCGAATTCGATCCACTCGGGTTCCAGCGGGTGAAACTGGGGGTGGATCACGGTGCGCGGAAACGGGATCACACGCCACCCGGAGCCGTCGGCGCGCCCGCAACACAAACCGTACTCCGCCCCGCGTTTCGCCGCCGCCGCGATCCAGTCTCCGGTGCGGTCCAGCGAGCATTCCCCCAGTTGGGCCCCGCTCCAGGACCAGACGGGAGCCTCGGTCAGCTCGCGCCGGTTCAACCTCCAAATGGAGCCGCCGCGAACGAAGAAAACCCACTCTCCACTCGGATGAATCGCGGGCGAGAAGGGGTGAATGGGCCCGGCGCCAGTCAACTGCCGGATAGGACCGGAGGGGAAATCCGCGATCTCGAAAAGCTGAGGCGAACCCGAGCGGTAGGACACGAAGATGAGCCCCGAGCCATCGGGATAGAAGGAGCTTTGGAGGAAGTAGGTGGCGTGGTTTATGCTCGGATGGCTGGTCAGCCGGTGAACCAGGGCGCCCGTGGCCCCGTCACGAAACGAGAAACTTTCCGACGGAAAGACCGCCCCCTGCCCCCACTGCATTGGTACACAGTTTAGCGTACTGTCCAGGGAACATTTGTGAATGTTCCCTTTTATCAATGACGTGCGGCCTCTGCGCC
>CAYRPT010000029.1:0-10220 GCA_964425895.1 uncultured Solibacteraceae bacterium
TCTCGCATGGCACCCACCCTCACCGCCATTCACCCACTACAATGCCCGAATTCCCCATTTGATTGATGATCTCGGCCCCATCGAAGTGCGGCTTCAGCGCATGGGAGAAAAGGGTTCTGAGTCCGAGGACGGTGCCGGCGGAGACTAAAAGGGTAATCAGCGTGAACCGTGCCAGGCGGGCAGGGTGAAACCGGACGGCACCCGCGATGGCGGCAGCGCCCAGCAGCGCTACCACGACGAGGTGGATGGCGGCGAGCAGGGAACCGAAGCGCGCGTTGATGACGCCGGTGGCAAGGAAAAGCTGGAAGGTGTCGGCCGGGATTTCGAACAGGTCGAGAAGGAAGGGGATAGCGGCGTTGAGGCTGCCGAAGATGCTGAGGATTCCGGCGGATGCGAACTGGGGGTAATCGCGCCAGGAGAGCGCGGCATCGGCAAACCAGCCGGCGAAAAGGATGAAGGAGAGCGAGAGCAACTTCCCAGTGTGAGGAAAGTTGAACGCGGCGGGGACGATGACCTCCGGCAGCTTGTGTTCGTCATGCTCGCCGATGCGGCAGCGCTTCAAGATCTGTTCGCAGGATTCCATCAGGGCGGGCAGGACGATGAACAGGTCTCCGGCGACGAACGCGGTGACCAGAGCATCGCGGTGGGGCCAGAACACATCTTTGAACGGGATCGGGGTCAGGGTGGAGACGAGAGCGGGGAGGACCCAGATGGCCAGAAGAAGCACGGTTACGGCATAGGCGACGAGAAAGATCTCGATGCGTCCGAGTTGTTCCAGTGAGAGCGTGCCAGCCGAATGCGCAGCGATGAAGAAGATACCGTAGGGCGTGAGCTTCACGACAAACCGGGTAGCCCGCGAAACGGTTTCCATGGCCACACGGAGTACGTCGAGCAGTTTTTGCTTCTCGGGAACGCCGACGAGGGCGATGCCCAGTAGGATGGAGAAAAGCACGATCGCGGGAATGATGTTGTTAGCCAGCGAATGGAAGGGATTCGCGGGAATGTAAAGATCGACGAAATTGAAGGGTATCCGGGGCTCGAGCAGCGCCCTACTGAAAAAAGACCCGGTCTCAATCGCGGGAAAGCAGAGAGGAAGCAGCAGCACATAGGCGAGGGCAACCGTCCAGAGGGCCAGGATCACCAGACCGACGCGCAATCCCAGGCGGCGGGCTTCGGAGTAACTCAATGCGCCAAGGCTGCTGACGATTGAGAGCACGACATAGGGGATGACGGTCATTTGCAGGAGTCGGATAAAGCCGCCAGCGAAGACCTGCATGGGCGCGGCGCGTTCGCCGAGAAAAAGGCCGCACAGCGCGCCAGCGACGAGACCGATCAACACTTTCCGGGTGAATGTCATGGATTAACCTTGCGTGCTTCGAATGGGGGCGTCGCACCTACAGTCGAAGGCCGACGGTGAACGGCAGCATTCATCTTACGCTACTCTCTCCTTGTTCACGGCCGGACGTTCACGGCCAAGGATGGCTGCCGGAGTCCACACCCCCCGATGACCATCGATGCCCCGGAAATGCTTCCCGGTGAGCAGCGCGCAGGCCGCGCCGCTATACTGGCTCCAAGATGGCCGCCCCGCGAGAGCCGCGCATCGAGATCGAGTACTGCACGCAGTGCCGGTGGATGCTGCGCGCCGCCTGGATGGCGCAGGAACTGCTCACCACGTTCCAGGAAGAGATTGGCGAAGTTGCACTGATTCCCGGAGCCGGTGGGGTGTTCGAAGTGCGGGCGGACGGCGTCGTTGTCTGGTCGCGCGCAGGCCGGGGCGGCTTTCCCGAGATGAAGGAGCTCAAGCAGCTTGTGCGGGACCGTATCGCGCCGGAAAAAACCCTTGGCCACTCCGATCGCAACCCGGTGTGACACCGCACGCCTGGGAACGCCGAAGATGCCGGAAGAATCCACTCCGGCCGGACCAGGACCGCGTCAGAGGCCCAGTCACGAGCGCGTTGGCCTGGCGAAATCCATTCTCGGGTAGATGACATCCCCGCGCTTCATCACCATTGCCACCAGGTTCATGCCGAAGCGGTAAGGGATCTCCCGGTAGTCGGAGGCATTCAGCATGATCAGGTCGGCGTCCTTGCCGGGTTCGATCGAGCCGGCCCGTTCTCCCCGGCCGAGGGCGAAGGCGCCGTTAATCGTCGCCGCGACCACCGATTCGGCCGGCGTCATCCGCATTTGAGTGCACGCGAGCGACAGGATGGCAGGCAAGCTGCACGAGGGGCAGCCGTGGGAGGCGAAGCCGGTGGCGAGAGCTACCGCCACCCCGTTGTCGATCAACAGCCGCGCCGGAGGATACAGACTGCGCATACGGTGATAGGAGATGCCCGGTGTGAGGACGGCGACGGTGGCGGAGCCCGCCAGGCGGCGTGCTGTGAGGTCGCCGGCGTATTCGAGGCCGCTCACGCTGACAGCTCCGGCGGCCGCGGCCAAAGCCGCCCCGCCATCCGCTCCGGAACCGGTGGTGGTAACCCGAGTCAGGAAACCTCGAGCCTGGGCCGCGCGGAGATACTCGAGTGCCCATTCGGGGCTATGGCCGCCGCCGCCTACGCGGACGTCGACAAAGCGAGCCAAACCGAGCCGGCGGATCTTCGCCAGTGAATGCGTCGTCAGCCGTTCGAGATACCCGGGGTCCGCTTCGGCTCTGGCGGAGTCCGGTCCGCCGCCGAGGAAGAAAGTGGGTTCGAGGTCCAGCGGCCGCCGCTGAACGGTCCTCATCGCACGGAGCACCTTCAGAACGGTGCGGTCATCCGGACCGTCGCGCGCGCGGGCCTCGAGGGTGGTCGTCCCGTGGCGGACGAATTCCCGGACGGCCTTGCCGGCGAGCATCTCGAGGAGGGGCCTGGAGGACGAGCTGAGAGCTTTGGCCGGAGCCGGCTCCGGGAGTTCGTCGCCGTCGCTCCCCCCCTGGAACGGCCCCGAGACCCGTTGCTCATATTCATCCAGCGGCAGCGGCCCGGAGACGAGATAGACGCGGGAATCGACGAATCCGGGCATCACGACGCGGCCATCGGCGCTGATTTCGTCGGCTTCGCGCGCCGCCGCCAGGTTCTCCACGCGGCGGCTGGGTCCGACGTCGCGGATCACACCGTCTTCCACCAGCACGGCGCCGTCGTCAATGATTCCCAGTTCCCGCATGGCCAAGCCGTGACGGGGGCGGCTTGACCCGCGCAACGTCAGCAGTTGCCGGGCGCCGCGCACCAGGAGTTTTCGGTCCATTGTTTCCGCTGGTACGGCCGGGCCGGCGGCGGACTGAAGCCGCTGCTTTCCCTCCGAGACCGGCAGGAGCCGCCGTCAGCGAGAGAGAAAGGTCGTCACCGAATTCGCCGGGGCGGTGTAAAGGATGCGGCCATTCTGGAGTGGGGTCTCACCCACCGTCCGGTACTGCTCGGCGTCCGCGGTCCGGTACGCCTCGAAGCTTGTCGAGCGCGTGCCGCGCACGTCGATGGTCAAAGGTTTTGGCCGGCCGGAGATGTTGATGACGACGAGCGCATCCTTGTTGTTCGTTCCGTTGGCGGCGAATGCCGCCAAGCTGATCTCGCTGTCCCGGGCCTCCACGTGGGCGACTGCCATGCCCGGTTGGCCCGCCCGGGATATTTGCTTGTAGAAATGGTAGCCGGGCTTCACTTCGTAGTCGCCGGCATCGTTCACGAAGAACGCCGTCCCGGGATTCGGATCGCCGCCCACCCAGGAGAGCGTCTGGACGCAGGCCCACGGAATGATCCCGTTGCACTTGGTCGAGTAGATATTCCCGCGGAGCTGGTGGACGAAGAACGCGTCCATCTTGCTCCAGCTCTGCGAGGTGACCCACGCATGGAGCTTCGGATTTCTTTCTCGCAGGATGTCGACGCCGAGACTCCGCCAGTCTCCGAACCATCGGTTCTGGCCGAAGCCGACAAAACCGTGCGAAGTGATCAACCCGAGATTCTTCATCGCCACCGGATCCGAGGCGATCGCCTGAGAATATCCCCACTCGGCAAAGCGATACCAGTTTGAGGTTTCGCCAGGGGTGATTCCGACGGCGGACAGCCCGTGCCGGTCCATCATCGGACGCAGGAACCGAAGGAAGTCGACCACCTGTTCGGGCGGCCAGAACAGGTTGTAGTCATGCCGCGAATCTCCCGGACCGGCGCCGTCCTCAGGCCAACGCACGTAATCCTCGCCCTCATTGTGCAGGGAAACATATTGTACGGGAAGCTTCTCGATTTCCCGGAGGTATTTCACCCACGCGATCAGATATTCGCCGACCTCCTCTTTCTGTGCGGGTTCGAGGTCGCGCCCACGGACGAATCGCTGTTTCGTCATCCAGGCCGGCGGGCCATAAAGGGCGGTGAGAATCGCAAGGTTGCCGCCCCATGCGCGGGTTCGCTTCAGGCCTTCGCGCGCGAAATACCGCAACCATTTCGTCGTGGAAGCGTGGTCGAAACGGCTGCTCTCGAGAACGCGCGGGTCGGCATTGTCGTTCTCCGGTTCGTGCCAGGGATCCAGGAACATCTTCAACAGGCCGGGCTTCAAGCCGCCGGCGCCGAAGATCATATCGAGAATCTCACGGCGCTCGGTTTCTGTAAGGCGGCTAAATCCCCCGTATTCCTGCGGGTCGCTCCGGTAGTCGCGCGTCTGGGCGGTCTCGACGTAGTTCACGCCGAAACCATCCCAGTCGCGAAGGTGCAATCCGAAATCCACTTTGGCGTAGATCGGCTGCCCGGCGTCCTGCGGAATGGGCCAACTCAACGCGAGAAGGATCGCCGGAAAGAGAACGTTGCGGGTCATGGTCGTCCATACCTCGATGGTCTGAATCGCCCGTTATTGTAGCTTACTGCGAATCGAGCGGACTCTTTCTCTCCCGCGCCGCGCGATTTTATGGCAGAGCTGGCCACGAGGCGCCGGATGGAACACGGACCTGGACGGCGAACAACACCCAACGCAAATGCCGCGGCGGTGGTGCACAGCAACAGCGGCAGCAGCGGAATCGGAGGGAGCGGTGGGGCGAGGCGGCCGCAGCCGGAGTACCGCCGCGGCGCGCCGGCAGCGGCTACTCGTAGCGCAGCGCCTGGGCCGGATCGAGGGCGGATGCCCGGAGGGCGGGCGCCAGGCCGCTGAACAGGCCGACCAGCAGCAGGACCGTGGTTGAAACGCCGACCGTCAAGGGAGAGATGACGAGGCGGATATCCGAGCGCCCCGTTGGGTCGTCGAAGAGGGGACCGAGCATCGGTATCGAGCCGACGAGGTTCGATATGGCGTACGCCAATGCCAGGCCGAGCGCTCCGCCGATCAGCGTGATCACGAGCGCTTCGCTCAGGAACTGGGCGCGAATGTGCCAGCGTTTGGCCCCCAACGCCCTCCGCAAACCGATTTCGCGGATGCGCTCGTCCACCGAGACGAGCATGATGTTCATGACGCCGACGCCGCCGATACCCAGGGTTAGCGTCCCAATGAACAGAAGGAGAATCTGCATTCCGATCGTGATGCCATCGATAATGGGGCGTACTTGCTCGCGCCCGTAGGCGGTGAACGCACGCTCGTCGGTGGGCGAAAAGCGCTGCCGCTTGGCGATGGCGGCGCGTGCATCCCGTATCGCTTTGGCTTCGAACATCGGGTTGACGGTTTCAAACACGAGAACAGCACCATAGCGGTTGTCCCAGAGATCGCCCGCCGTCGAATAGGGAATGAAGACGCTGTCGTCGTCACTCGAAAAGTAGTTGCTCAACTGGACCTTCTGGTCCATCGTGCCGACAACGGTGAAACGCATGCCGCTGATTCTCACTACCTCGCCGACCGCGGGCCGGCCGGCGAAGAGTTTCTTGCGGACGCCGCTTCCGAGAAACGCCACGCGCCGCCGCTCGAGGATGTCTTCCGGCTGTATCCAGCGTCCTTCGGACGGAACCTCGTTCCGCATCACGCCGTACTCCGGGCAAACGCCGCGGATGGGGTTATTCGACAGCCGTTCTTCGTACGTGATCGAGCGCCAGTTCACGGTTTCCAGGCAGGCGTTCTTCACGAGGGGTACTTCGGCGAGAATCGCCTCGACATCGTCCTTATCAAAACGGACCCGGCGGCCAGCGCGCTCGCCGCCCGCCTGTTCGCTCGTTTGCCCCGGCCAGCAGATGACCACGCTTCTCCCAAACGTCTCGAAAGCCGTGACGAGAACACTGCGGAAACTCGACCCGTAGGCCACCAACAGCGCGACAGCGACAATTCCCCAGACGATACCCAGCATCGTCAAGGCGGTGCGCGTCGGGCTCCGCAGCAGCGCCCCGACCGACTGGCGAAGAATCTCCTTCAACATAGTGCCTCCGTGGCGCGGCCGGGCCGCCGCACAAGGGCGCGGAAGCGGTACACCGGAATCATCCTCCGGCCTCGTAGCGAAGCGCCTCAATGGGATCGACCGCCGCCGCCCGGGCGGCGGGATACAGCGCGCTGAGCACCGCGGTCAAGCCGAGGAGCCCGAACGACAACAACGCCGATTCCCAAGTCGGCAGGAACCCGGCGAAATATTGGGGCATCGGGAGAGTGTTTACGGCCTCGCAGATCGCGTGAGCAGCTAACATTCCCAGGCCGCCGCTGAGGAAGACGACGATCATCGTTTCGACGAAGAACTGGCGGATGATGCTGCCGCGGGTCGCGCCGACCGCTTTCCGGACGCCGATTTCGCGGGTCCTTTCCCGCACGGCCACCAACATCACGTTCATGACGCCGATGCCGCCAAGAAACAGGGTCACGATGCCGACCGCTCCGAGGAAGTGCTTGATGCCGTCGGTCATCATCGCGAACCGCTTGGCGTTCTCCACCGTATCCCAAATGGACGCAGCCTCTTCATCGTCCGGGTTGAAATTATGCAGGCGGCCGAGAGCCCTGCGGACCTGGGCTTTGCACTCTTCGTGGACGGAAAGGTCCCGCGGAGATGCAATGAGCCGGTCGATGGCCCAGTCCGGACCGGTGTTGCGGGGGAAGTCGCGGATGATGGCGGTGAAAGGAATGAACACCTTGGAGATGTCGCGGCCGTCGTAACTGCTGTCCTGATCTTTCGCCCGCATGATCCCGATGACCGTGTAGGGAATCCGGCTGATCAAAATCTCTTTTCCCAGGGCGTCGCGCCCCGCATAGAGCTGCTTGTAGATGTCGCTGCCGAGGACCGCCACCCGGTCGCCACGCTCCAGGTCGGCAGCGTTGTAGAAGCGGCCGCGGTCGATATCGATGCTCCGGATCTCGGCGAACGCCGGCAGGGAGCCAACAACAAGCTGCGTGGCGCTGTTGTAAGGGCTTCGAATGACCTGGTTGTTCCCGAGCTCCGGGAGCACGTAGGCGCATGAGGTGGCTTCCTCAACCACCGTTTTGTAATCCTCGGCATGCCAGCGGATCAGGCGGCCGGCGCGCATGCCGCCGGCGTGCAAGCTGGTGCGCCCGGCGAAGATGATCATGATGTTCTTTCCGAACTGCTCGGCCACCTTCTGCTGGCCGCGGTAGAAGCCCTCGCCGGCGGCCACCATCAGGGTGATGGACACAATGCCCCAGGCGATGCCGAACATGGTCAGCGCCGTGCGGAGTTTGTGCGTCCAAAGCGTCCGCACGGTGTCAAGCAGGAGGTCGCGGAAGGTCATAAGACACCCTCGGCCAGGCCGGCGGATCGCCGGGCCGTGGAAGGCCGGCGCTACTGAAGAATTACCTTCTCGCCTTCACGGAGGCCGCTGGCGACTTCGGTCTGGATGCCGTTCGAAATGCCGAGTTCGACCGGAACCTTGCGCCGTCCCGTCTCGGAAGTGCTGTCTGGGACCTCGACGGAAGCCTTGCGGTCCTTGTCATAAACAATGGCCGCCTCCCGCACCAGCAGTACACCCTTCTTCTCCTCAAGGATGATTTCCGCGTTCGCCGTCATGTTGGCCTTGAGTTCGCCGGTCGGGTTGGCGATCGAGACCCGGACTTCGAACGTGGTCACGTTGTCCTTCTCGACGCCGAGCGGCGAGATCTTGGTCACGCGGCCTTCAAACCGCTTGTCCTTGAAGCTTTCGACGACGATCCGGGCGGGCTGGCCGATGTATACCTTGCCGATATCAGCCTCGTCCACTTTGCCGAGCACGTAGACGTCGCCCACGTCGCCGAGGGTCATCACCAGCGTGGCTTGCGACCCGAGAATCAGAATGGAACTGACGGCGTCGCCGATCTCGACGTCGCGCGATAGAACGAGGCCGTTCATGGGGCTGACGATGGTGGAGTTGCGAAGATCCTCCTCGGCGCGGTCGAGGGCCGCCCGGGCCTGGGCCACCTGGGCCTTGGCGCGGGCAATCTCGGCGCGGGCGACCGAGACGCTGCGGAGGGCCGTCATCTGCTTGTTCAAGGCGATCTGGTAGGCCTGCTCGGAGGATTCGAGAACGGATTCGGCGATCAACCCGTCCCGGTTCAGCTTCCGGGCCCGTTCCATGGCGGCCTTCAGGAACGGCAGATCGGGCGCCTCGGCTTCCACCTTGTTCCGCTCGTAGGAGGCGACCGCCGCCTGCTCGGCGGCCTCGGAGGCCATGAGCGTCGCCCGGGCCTCGCGGACGCGGGCCTGAAGCTCCTCTTTGTCCAACTCGGCGAGCACCTGGCCGGCACGGACGAAGTCGCCGTAGTCGACGAAGATCTCTTTGACGATGCCGCTGGCTTTGGACTTGACCTCGACCTTCGCGCGGGGCTCGATCTTTCCGGTGGCGACCACGCTGCGGGCGATGGGGCCGCGCTCGATGGGAGCAAGCTTGGACGGGTCGATCGTGTGGTTCGTCTTGAGGGACGCCTGAATGGCGAACCCGGCCCCGACCAGCACCACGACAATACCGGCGGGCCAGAGCCACCGGCGGCGCCGCTTTCCGTTCCTTCCGTTGGATGCCATGGGTAATCTCTGCCTCAACTGCGTATACGCAAGACGGCCGGGAATGTTCCGCCGGTTGTTGGCCGGGAAGGGAGCCGGTCAGCGGGTGCAGACCGGCGCGCAGCCGCAGGAGCGGCCGTGCACCGCCTGAACGCCCTCGGAGGCGATGAGGGGCGCCATAAGCAGAGCAGCGGCGGGATCCGCCCACCACCAGCCGAACAGGGCATTGAGGGCCAACCCGCCGACAAGGATGAAAGAAAGGTAAAAGCAGAAATCGGTCTGCCGGGCGTCGGCCTCGAGCGCTCCGCTGCCGATGGCGGCGGCTATCCGGCGCTTGCGGCGCGCGAGCCAGGGCATCACGATGAGGGAGGCGACGCCCAGGACGATGCCCGCGAGGGACTCGTCGGGCGCCTCCTGCCGGTACAGCGATCGGGCTGCATCAAAGGTGACGTAGGCGGCGAGGGCGAGGAACGAGGCGCCAACCGCCCGGAGGCTTACCCGCTCGACGCGTTCCCGATTCGCCGCGGTGTCCTGGTAGAGCCGCCAGAGCAACGCCGCGCCGCTGGCGACTTCGATGAGGCTGTCCACGCTGAATCCGACGAGCGCCACCGAACCGGCGAGGATGCCGGCCGTCAGCCCCACGAGCGTCTCGAGCAGGTTCCAGCCGACCGTGAAGTACTCCAGCCGGATACCTTGCGCCACGAATTCCCGGCGCGCCGGGGCCTCGACGCCGGCGGCGGTTTCGACGTGCTTGCGGCTCACTGTTCCATTGTAGGGAAGCGGTGGAGGGAGCCGGCTTTGCGAGCTGCGTTCGGCCGCTCTCCACGACCCGGGGTCAGGCCGGCCGATGCGGCGGGGACGCGCCGCCAGCGCGGCGGACACCCGCGCGAGCCGTGCGGGAGTGCGATCAGCAGTGAACCAAGTTGGGATTCAGTTTGTTAGAATAGCGGGGGAGCATCCTGTGTGGCCAGGTAGCTCAGTTGGTAGAGCGCGGCCCTGAAAAGGCCGGCGTCGGCGGTTCGATTCCGTCCCTGGCCACCAGAAAAATCAATAACTTAGACTGGTTTTGAGCCGCCGAACGTAGTTCACGAAGCTTCCCAGCGCCGTATACAATGGTCCGCATGCGCGCCTCCGCGATTGCGCACTGCCTTCTGCTTCTTTTGGGGATCGTAGTTCGCGCGCAATCGCTGCCCGACCTTCGCCCGCCAGCGCAAACTTACATCTACGACTTTAGAGGTTCCACGTATGCTTCTGTTCCGGCGACCGCACTGAACCTCGGCGCCACCTATTCGATCGAGTTCTGGATGATGCTGGATCGGGACATTGTCGATGCTCAGTACATGCGGGTCTTCCAAAAAGAGAACGGATACCAACT